>JAZNSJ010000001.1:0-4727 GCA_045591155.1 Acutalibacteraceae bacterium
CCTCAAAACCGCATTCAACCCAAAGCTCTTCGGTAATATGAGGTGCAAAGGGGTTAAGCAAGGTAATAAAGGTCTTCATTTCACCGCGAGTAATCTTACCTGAAGCCTGAATGTTATTAAGCAAAGACATAAGCGCCGCAATAGCGGTGTTCATTTTTAGACCTTCTATATCATCGGTAACCTTTTTAATTGTCTTGTGAATTTCAGTTTCAACTTCGGCGCGGTAAGAATCACCGTCAACCAACATATCGGCAAGTGAGAACACTTTATCAAGAAAACGCTTGCTACCCTTTATTGAAGACTGACTCCAAGGAGCAGCTTTTTCAAAGTCGCCTATAAACATTTCGTAAACACGCATGGTATCGGCGCCGTAATCACGAATAATCTCATCTGGGTTTACAACATTGCCGCGTGACTTTGACATCTTTTCGCCGTTTTCACCCAAAATCATACCGTGGCTGGTACGTTTTGCGTAAGGCTCTTTGTTTGGAACAACACCAATATCATAAAGGAATAAGTGCCAAAAACGGCTGTAAAGCAGATGTAGTGTTGTATGTTCCATACCGCCATTGTACCAGTCAACAGGTCCCCAGTACTCAAGCGCTTCTTTTGAAGCTAAAGCATCACTATTATTGGGATCGCAATAACGCAAGAAGTACCACGAGGAACCCGCCCACTGAGGCATTGTATCGGTTTCACGTTTTGCGGGCGCACCACAGCAAGGACAGGTAGTATTTACCCAATCGGTAATCTTTGCAAGTGGTGATTCACCGTTGTCGGTAGGCTCATAAGAATCAACATTAGGTAGTGTAAGCGGCAATTCACTTTCAGGTAGAGGTACATATCCGCATTTTTCACAATATACCATAGGAATCGGCTCGCCCCAATATCTCTGGCGAGAGAATACCCAGTCACGAAGCTTATAGTTGGTTTTGCGCTCACCAAGACCTTTTTCTTTAAGCCATTCTTGAATTTTTATTTTTGCATCTTCAACTGAAAGACCGTTAAGGAAATCAGAATTAACCATAACGCCAGTGCTACAGTCGGTAAAGGCTTCCTCTTGAACATTACCGCCTGCAACAACCTCGATTATAGGTAAGTCAAATTTTTTAGCAAAATCCCAGTCACGTGTATCGTGTGCGGGTACCGCCATTATAGCGCCCGTACCATATGAAATAAGTACATAGTCGGATATAAAAATAGGTATTTCAGTATTGTTAACAGGGTTAATTGCCTTAATGCCTTTTAGCATTACACCTGTTTTATCCTTGGCAAGCTCGGTGCGCTCAAAGTCTGACTTTTTGGCAGCCTCTTGCTTATAAGACACAACCTCTTCATAGTTTTCGATTTTATCTGCCCATTTTTCAATTAATGGGTGCTCCGGTGATAAAACTGTATAGGTAGCGCCAAACAGTGTATCAGCACGTGTGGTAAAGACTTGGAACTTATCGCCAGTTGTGGTGCCAAAATTAACCAAGGTTCCATATGAACGACCTATCCAGTTACGTTGCTGAGTCTTAACACGCTCTATAAAATCTACATCTTCAAGACCGTCGAGTAATTTTTCAGCATATTCGGTAATTTTAAGCATCCACTGGCTTTTTTCACGTTGCACAACCTCACTGCCGCAACGCTCACATACACCGTTTACAACCTCTTCATTTGCAAGAACACACTTACAAGATGTGCACCAGTTAACAGCCATTTGCTTTTTATAAGCAAGACCTTTTTTATAAAGCTGTAAGAAAATCCACTGTGTCCATTTATAATATTCGGGGTCGGTTGTGTTTACTTCCCTATCCCAATCAAATGAAAAACCAAGAGATTTCAGTTGACGCTTAAAGTTAGCTACATTAATTTTTGTAACTTCAGCAGGATGAATATGATTTTTTATTGCGAAATTTTCGGTTGGAAGACCAAAGGCATCCCAGCCCATAGGATAAAGCACGTTAAAGCCTTGTAAACGTTTTTTACGTGCTACAATATCAATAGCTGTGTACGAGCGTGGATGACCAACGTGTAAGCCTTGACCAGACGGATATGGAAATTCTACAAGACCATAAAATTTAGGTAACGAATAGTCGTTTTTTGCGGCAAAGGTTTTATTATCGTCCCATATTTTCTGCCATTTTTTTTCGATTTCAGTGTAATTATATTTCATTTTAGTCACCCTCTGCTTCATCAAGAATTGTTGCTAAATCAATTTCGGTAGCGTCGCTCCACATACTGTCAAGATTATAAAATTCACGTTCGTTTGGTGTAAACACGTGAACAATAACCGAAGTATAGTCAAGCACTATCCAACCAGTAGACTTACCCTCGATATGATGAGGCTCTACTGATAAATCCTTTAATTTTTCCTCAACCTCATCAGCAAGTGCACGAACATGTGTTGAAGATGTGGCGGTTGCAATTACAAAATAATCGGCAAGCGTAGTCAGGTCATCAATTTTAAGCGCCTTTAATTGTTTTGCTTTTTTGTTATTTAATGCGTTGGCCGCAATTTTTAAAATATCTGCTGAATTCATTTAGTTTTCTCCTTTTAAAGCATTTTCGTTATATGCCTTTACAGTATCAAGATGAAGTGGTTTACCGTGTGACACTAGATCGTTAATTGTATATGAAAGCGCATAATTTAATGCCGCTTCGATAGATATTTCAACCTTTTCTCGCATAATATCAACATCTTCATAGTCGCGGTCACGTGATGTAAAATCTGCAAGATAAAGCAATTTTTCAAGCTGTGTCATACCTGCGCGTGCTGTTGTATGATAACGAACTGCGGTAATTATTTCATCATCAGTAATACCAAGCTTGTGCTGTATAAATGCAGCGCCCGATATTGCATGCCATAGCTTTTCAGCATTTTTTTCAATATCGTTTAGCATTATATCAAATTCACTAAATATTTGCAAGTGTTCGTTGGTGCTTGCGTTTTTTGTTATATCGTGTAGTAGTCCTGCAAGATATGCCTTATTAGAGTCGCCACCGTATTTTTTTGCAAGTCGTACCGCTTCATCAGCTACACAAAGAGAATGGTTAAAACGCTTAGTCGTTAACCTTTTTTGTAAAATTTCTTTATATTTAATATATTTATCAGACATTATAAATTCCTTTTTCGATTATATAATTATATACCTTTTCTGGTAATAATTTTTCATCAATTTTATTGCGTAATTCTGTTGATGAAACATTGGTAATTTTAGTTTCGATTGCTGTGATTTTTGCGCCAAAATTTGTAAGACGATTATACGCTTTATCAAAATCGGTAACACCCTCGCGTTTAAAGGCAATGAAAGACACAAGTTTTATAAGTTCTTGCCAATTATACCAAGTATCTAATGTAGATAACATATCTCCGCCAATTACCATATAAAACTTATCGTTAGGATATTTTTGCTTTAACAATCTTGCTGTATCAACAGTATAACTTTTACCCTCGCGTTCAAATTCAATTAGGCAAAGTTCTACCTTGTTAAAATCCTTGCATACAATATCACACATATTTTGACGGTGAATATCATCTACAATATCTTCAAAATTTTTGTGAGGTGGTATTTTGTCGGGCATTACAAAAACCTTGTCTAAAAAGGATAAATTACAAACCGATTTTAACATCTCGTAATGACCAATATGAAACGGATTAAAAGTTCCGCCAAAAATCGCAATGTTTGCCATTTATTTCACCAGTTTAATAATTTTATTGTTTTTACTTTCGCGATAAAGAATAAAACGGTAACCGATAACCTGAACAACATCTGCACCGACACGTTCGGCAATAGTATCGGCTGCTTCACGTGAAGTGGATGGACAGGTTTCGAGTACACGCATTTTAATAAGCTCTCGCGCCTCTAAAGCCTCATCTACCTGTTTTATAAGCTGGTCATTAATACCGCCTTTTCCTACCTGAAAAATTGCTTCATAGGTATTTGCCAAACCACGAAGCTGTGCTCTTTGTCTGCTGTTTAACATTATTTTACCTCATTAATTATTAATATACTTTTTTAATTCGTTTTGAAATAATCGCAAAGCTTTTCCACGATGACTGATACTGTCTTTTTGCTCAGGAGTTAGTTCGCCCATTGGACCTAATTCACTTATAAAATATGGGTCATAACCAAAACCTCCAGTACCTTGAGGTTTAAAACCGATTTTTCCTTCACACTCGCCGCGAACAGTAAAATATCTGCCGTCAGGGAATACACAAGCAATTGCTGCAACATAACGTGCCGTGCGTTTTTCAAGCGGAACACCATTAAGTTCGCTTAAGAGCTTTTCATTATTTGATTGATCATCTCCGTGCTCGCCCGAATATCTTGCTGAAAAAATTCCCGGCGCACCATCGAGATAATCTACACAAATACCTGAGTCATCGGCAACCGATATAAGTCCAGTATTTTTTAGTCCGTCACGTGCTTTTATAATTGCATTTTCTTCAAAAGTTGTACCGTCTTCAATAGGATCAGGAAAAATGTTCGAAAAATCTTTCTGACTTAAAACCTCAAAACCCATTGGTTTTAAGATACGCTCAAGTTCAATAAGTTTTTTATTATTTTTTGTAGCAATAAATATTTTCATACTATTCCTCTAAATCAAATATACCATCGGCAAATTCTTTTGCGTTAAAAGGCTGAAGGTCATCAATACCCTCTCCTACACCTACAAATTTCACAGGAATATTTAACTCATTATGAATGGCAATAATTATACCACCCTTTGCAGTACCA
>JAZNSJ010000002.1:0-4049 GCA_045591155.1 Acutalibacteraceae bacterium
GTGGTTGGATATTTGGTGGTGAAAATCAAAGGTATTGGACTCAAACCTTACCTCAAGGAAGAGGTAAAAGTCATAAAGAGAAATTTTTTAATCCAATAATGCAAAATGCTACGCATATAAAGCATTTGAAAGCAGTTGTGGGTGATGATATACCACATTTTTCAATAATAGCTTTTTCTGAAAGATGTACATTAAAAAAGATTAATAAAAGTAGTGATGTTAAAGTTATTAATCGTGGTGATGTACCATTGGCAGTTAAATCAATAATGCAGACAATGCAAGAAAATATACTAAGCACAGAAGATATAAATAAAATTTATTATCAACTTTATGATTATACACAGGTAAATGATGAAGTCAAACAACAACACATACAGAAAATAAATTCTAAGTTTAAATCCAAAGAAAATATTATTTCATTATCCATTGAAGAACAACAGCAAAACGATAAATGTCCGCGTTGTAGCGGCGATTTAATTTTAAGAGTAATCAAAAAAGGTGAAAATGCTGGCAAAGAATTTTACGGATGTTCAAATTTTCCAAAGTGTAGATATAAAACCGATAAAAAGTAGAGTTTTTTAAAGTAGGTGAGGGAATGAAAAGAATAGTTATAATCGGTGGCGGAGCTGCAGGTCTTATGGCGGCGGTTTCGGCAGCAAAAGAACTTGGCAACAAGCCATACAGCATAACCGTTATTGAAAAAAATTCCCGACCCGCGCGAAAGGTAATGATAACGGGTAAGGGTAGATGCAACGTTACAAACAACTGTGATGTAAACACCCTTATTGCAAACACCCCTAAAAACGGTAAGTTTCTATATTCAGCTTTTAACAATTTTAATTCACAAGACACTATGCAGTTTTTTGAAAAACAAGGTGTACCGCTTAAAACCGAACGCGGTAATCGTGTTTTTCCCGTATCGGACAAGGCTGTAGATATTGTTGACGCGCTGGTAAAATCGGTGCAAAGAAACTGCAATATTATAGAAGGTACCGCCGAGTGTATAATGGCACCTGCAGGTTTTGTTACTGCGGTGAAGCTTGCTGACGGTAAAATACTTGATGCAGACTGTGTTATAGTGGCGACAGGCGGTATGTCATATCCGCTTACCGGCTCTACTGGTGACGGGTACAAAATGGCAAAAATCTTGGGTCATACCGTTACAAATTTGACACCTTCACTTATAGGTCTTGAATGTCATGAGGGATTTTGCACGCGTCTTGCAGGACTTTCGCTTAAAAACGTTACACTTTCGGCTTTTGAGGACGGTAAGAAAAAACCACTTTATAAAGAAATGGGCGAGATGCTCTTTACCCATACGGGTATATCGGGGCCGCTTACTTTGTCGGCTTCGGCGCATTTGTGTTATATGGATAAAAAGAAGTATTTTGCCGAAATTGATTTAAAACCTGCTTTAGATGAAGCACAGCTTGACAAACGTTTGCTTCGTGATTTTGAAGAGTCACTCAACCGCGATTTTGTAAATTGTTTAGATAAATTATTACCTAAAAGCATAATTCCGGTTATAATAAATATATCGGGTATCTCTCCGCATACAAAGGTTAACCAAATAAGCCGCGAACAGCGCCAGTCACTTATAAATGCTATAAAGCACTTTAAGCTTACCATTACAGGCTTTAGACCTATTGAGGAAGCAATAATTACAAGCGGGGGGATTTCGGTTAAAGAGATTGATCCCACCACTATGATGTCAAAATTAATTAGTGGACTTTTCTTTGCGGGCGAGGTAATTGATGTTGATGCCTATACAGGCGGATTTAATTTGCAAATAGCGTTTTCTACAGGTGTGCTTGCCGGTGAAAATGCCGCAAAATATGAAAGGAATAACAAATTATGATTTCTATTGCATTAGACGGTCCAGCAGGCGCAGGTAAAAGCACGGTAGCAAAGGGCGCTGCAAAAGAACTTGGTTTTATTTATGTAGATACGGGGGCGCTTTATCGCACGGTAGGACTTAAATTTATTCGCGAGGGTTACGATACTAACCTTGATTGCGATATTGAAGCAATTCTTAAGACCATTGAGGTAGATATTAAGTTTATTAACGGTACGCAACACGTATTTTTAAATGGTGAGGATGTATCCGAGGCAATACGCACTCCCGAGGCTTCTATGATGGCTTCTGCCGTATCGGCAAAGCCACCAGTGCGCGCATTTTTGCTTGAAATGCAGCGCAAGCTTGCCCGTGAAAACAACGTGCTTATGGACGGCAGAGATATTGGTACTGTTGTGTTGCCAAACGCTACACTTAAATTCTTTGTAACAGCATCTGTAGAGGAGCGCGCAAACCGCCGTTATAAAGAACTTTGCGAAAAGGGTACTAGTGTTACCTACCAAGAGGTTTATAAAGATATTGAAACCCGTGATTATAATGACTCTCATCGTAAAATTGCACCCCTTAAACCTGCACAAGATTCAATTATGTTTGACACAACGGGCAATACTCTTGAGGAGTCAATAGACAAGCTTATTAAAATTATAAAGGAAAAATTAAATTGAAAATAACACTTGCAAACACCGCGGGCTTTTGCTTTGGTGTAAACCGCGCGGTACAAATGGTATATGATTTGGTTGATAGTGGTGAAAAGGTTTGTACATTAGGGCCTATTATTCACAACAGCCAAATGGTTGAAGAATTAATTAAAAAGGGTGTGCGTGTTGTAGACACACCCAATCAGGCGCTACCACACGAGATATTGGTTATTCGTTCACACGGTGTGGGTAAAATTGTATATGATGATGCCGCAAAAGTGGGTGTAAAGGTGTGCGACGCCACCTGCCCCTTTGTAGCAAAGATACATAAAATCGTAGCCGAACGGTCATTGGGCGGCGACATAATTTTAATCGCAGGTGACGAAAAACACCACGAGGTTATTGGTATTGTAGGGCATTGTGTATCACAGCATTATGTGTTTTCGTCGGTAGAAGAACTTGAAAAATTAGTAGAAAATCACCCCGAAATAAAGGAAAAAGCCATTTCGGTGGTGTCACAAACCACTTTTAATGCAAAAAAATGGGAAAATGCGCAAATTTTTTTAAAAAAAGTATGTACAAATGCAAAAATATTTGATACAATATGTAACGCTACGTCAACAAGACAAAAAGAAGCGCGTGAGCTAGCCCAAACACACGATGTAATGGTTGTAATCGGTGGTAGGCACAGCTCAAACACAGTAAAACTTTATGATGTGTGCGTGGCTATTTGTCAAAATACCCATTTGATAGAAACCGCCGCCGAAATTAAAGCGGAGTGGTTTTTAAAAGCAAATAATGTTGGCGTTGTCGCGGGTGCATCTACACCTGCGGGTATTATAAAGGAGGTTATTAAAACCATGTCGGAAATTTTACAACCTGTAGATGAACAGATGGAGGTAGAAGAAACTGTTCAAAAAAGCTTCGAGGAAATGACAGATGAGGAAGCATTTGAGGCTTCGCTCAACAGCCTTACAGGCGAGCAAAAGGTATGCGGTACTGTTGTTGCAGTAAACGCATCTGAAATCACTGTAGATATAGGCAGAGGTGTAACAGGCTATGTTAGCGCAGAAGAGTACTCATCAGAGCCTGTTGATCTGTTAAGCGAAGTAAAGGTAGATGATAAGTTAAATCTTATCATTATGAAGATCAGCGATCAGGAAGGAACCGCAATGCTTTCAAAGCGTCGTTACGATGCTATTGCAGGTTGGGACAATATAGTTGCAGCCAAGGATTCGGGCGAGGTGCTTCACGGCACAGTTCGTGACGTAATCAAGGGCGGTGTTGTAGTGTACTCAAACAATGTTCGCGTATTTATCCCTGCTTCTCAGGCTACCGCTTCAAGAAACGATTCTCTTGAAGATTTAAAGGGTACCGAGGTTGATTTCAGAATTATTGAAATCGGTCGCGGCCGCAGAGCAATCGGCTCTATCCGTAGCGTACTTCGTGAGGCTCGCAAAGAAGCAGAAGAAAAGGTATGGGCTTCAATTGCAGTTGGTGACCGCATTACAGGTACTGTTAAGTCACTTACAAGCTATGGCGCATTTGTTGACATT
>JAZNSJ010000003.1:0-5001 GCA_045591155.1 Acutalibacteraceae bacterium
GTATTATGACTATTTAGATTAGAATTTTATTCTGTATTGGTAGGATGCAGATTACATATTACATAATTTGAATTTAATTGGAGGAAATTATAATTTAATGAGCGAAAAAATCAATAAAACTCAAAAGCAAAATAATGCAAATACTAAAAAGCAAAGTACTTCTAATGCAAAAAAAGCTGTTCAAAATCTTGTGAGCGGCGGTAATAGCGTGTCACAAAAGCACACTAAATCACAAAACAAAAACACAAGGGCGCAAAGCAAAACCACACAAAAGAAAACTACTGTAAGTAAGCAGTCTGGTTCTACAACTAAAAAACGTACTACCGCGCCCAAAACACCTAAAAAGCCTGTAAGAATTATACCGCTTGGCGGCTTGGGTGAAGTGGGTAAAAATATTACACTTTATGAATACGACGGCGATATGCTGCTTGTTGATTGTGGTATGACATTTCCCGACGAAGATACACCCGGCGTTGACAGTGTTATTCCTGATTTTACCTATATACTTGAAAATAAGGATAAAATTAAGGGGCTTGTTGTAACCCACGGTCACGAAGACCATATCGGTGCTATCCCGTATTTGTTAAAACAGTTTAATTTACCAATATATGCAACGCGTCTTACAATAGGTCTTATATCAGGCAAACTTAAAGAGCATAAGCTACTTGGTGATGCCAAATTAAATGAGGTTGTAGCAGGTAAAACAATTACCCTTGGAAAATTCAATATAGAATTTATACACGTAAACCACTCAATTCCTGATGCGGTTGGCTTTGCCATTAACTGTGGTGCAGGTACGGTGGTGCATATGGGTGACTTTAAAATAGATACTACGCCAATTGACGATAAGGTTATTGATATAGCGCGTTTTGCCGAGCTTGGCAAAAAAGGTGTTTTGGCTATGCTTTCCGATTCTACCAATGCAGAACGCGCCGGATACACCTCGTCTGAAAGAATTGTTGGTGAGTCATTTTCAAACCTATTTAAAAAGGCAGAGGGGCATCGCATAATTGTTGCAACCTTTTCATCAAATATTCACCGTATACAGCAGATAATAGATGAAGCCGTTCGTTGCAAACGTAAGGTTGCTGTATCGGGCAGAAGTATGATAAATGTTGTAAATGTTGCAGCAGAGCTTGGGTATTTAAATGTTCCAAACGGTGTGCTTGTAGATATTGACACCATTAAAAATTATTCTGCTAACGAATTGGTTGTGATAACCACAGGCAGTCAGGGCGAGCCTATGTCGGCATTGTCAAGAATGGCGTCAAATGAGCACCGTCAGGTAGATATAAACCCCGGTGATATGATAATTATCTCGGCAACGCCAATTCCAGGTAACGAAAAGCTTGTAAGCCGTGTTGTAAATGAGCTTATGAAGCGAGGCGCAAATGTTGTATATGAAAAAATGTATGACGTACACGTGTCGGGTCATGCTTGCCAAGAAGAACAAAAGCTAATGCTAAGTATTGTAAAACCAAAATATTTTATACCCATTCACGGCGAGCAAAAGCATCTTTATAAGCATGCGCAGTTGGCTTATGCTATGGGTATTGACTATAAAAATGTTGTAATAGGCGCTAATGGTAATGTAATTGAATTATCAAATTCGGCTGTTAAGTGTACCGAAACGGTGACTGCAGGTCGTGTACTTGTGGACGGTCTTGGTGTAGGTGATGTTGGTAGCATAGTGCTTCGCGACCGCAAACATTTGGCTGAGGACGGAATAATTGTAGTAACCGTTGCGATTGACTCATTTACACGCGAGGTTGTATCAGGCCCCGATATTGTATCACGAGGATTTGTTTATGTAAAAGAATCAGACGAGCTGATGGCGCAGCTTGACGGTGTAGTTTGTAACGTGCTTGAAAACTGCTATGTTTTGGGAGTAAAAGATTGGAATACAATAAAGACACGCATTAAAGACAGCGTTGCAAAATTTTTATATAATAAGACTCATAGAAGTCCTATGATACTTCCAGTTATTATGGAGGTTTAAATTGCCTATGGTACCGTTACTGCACAGCGGCACAGTGAACAATTTGTTTATGTTAATATACGAAAGGAAGTTTTATATATGAAGGTTATTTTATTAGCAGACGTAAAAGGTAAAGGCAAAAAAGGCGAGCTTTGCAATGTGTCTGACGGCTACGCTCGCAACTTTTTGTTTCCTAAAAATTTAGCAATAGAGGCAGATTCTGCCGCAATGAGCGAACTTAAAAGCCGCGAGGCAGCTGCAGCTCACCATAAGCAAGAAGAAATTGATGCTGCCAAGGCAACTGCCGCAAAGCTTGAGGGAAAGAGCGTTACAATTAAGGCAAAGGCTGGCACGGGCGGACGTCTTTTTGGCAGTGTAACTTCGAAAGAAATTGCTGAGCAGATAAAGCAAGAGCTTGGTATTACGGTTGACCGCAAAAAAATGAGCGTTGCCGATATTAAAAACTTTGGTGAATACACAGCAGAAATTAAGCTTTATACAGGCATTACAGCAAAAATTACAGTAAAGGTAACGGAGTAATTTTGTTATGAGTGATAACAACATCATCTATGATATTGACGGCGGTCGCCTGCCGTATTCTATAAGCGCTGAGCAGGCGGTTTTGGGTTCAATGATTATTGACCCTAAGTGTATAGACGAGGTAGCTGTATGTGTTAAGGCAGACTATTTTTATTTGCGTCAGCACAAGCAAATCTATGAAGCCATTTCATCTATGTATGAATTTAGTCAGGCTATAGATTTTGTATCATTGCTTGACCGCCTTAAAAAAGACGGCGTTTATGATGAAGCGGCAGGTAAGGAGTATCTTACCCAGTTGGTTCAAAAGGTACCGTCATCGGCTAATGTGCTTACATATGTGTCAATTATTCGCGAGCAGTATTACCAGCGTGCTCTTATGGGTGCTGCACAGGGAATACTTAAGGATATTAACGAAAACGCTATGGATTCGGGCAAGCTGTTAGATTCAGCCGAGCAGCGAATTTACGAAATACGTGATGGTAGAGAAATAGGCGGTCTTACACATATAAAGGACGTAATAATTACCGAAACATACGACCGTCTTACAAAAATAAACGACCCAGAAACCAGAAATGACTACATAGGTATACCTTCTGGAATTGGTGCACTTGATAAAATGATTACAGGTCTTAATAAGTCAGACCTTATAATCCTTGGCGCGCGTCCAGGTATGGGTAAAACCTCTTTTGCACTTAATATTGCGCGTAATGTTGCTGTTAATGCAGGAAAAACAGTATGCTTTTTCTCACTTGAAATGTCGCGTGACCAGTTAGCTCAGCGTATGCTTTCAAGTGAAGCTGCAATAAGTAGTGAAAAATTACGCACGGGTGAATTACAGCCAGAAGAGTGGACAAGGCTTATGCAGGCGGGTGATAATCTTTCAAAGGCGGAAATATACTTTGACGAAAGCTCAAACATAACCGTTCCTGAAATGATGGCAAAGCTACGCCGTATGAAAAAATGCGACCTTGTTGTTATTGACTATCTTGGTCTTATGCATTCGGCAAGAAAGACCGATAACCGTGTTCAAGAGGTTTCTGAAATTACGCGTAGCCTTAAAATAATGGCTAAAGAACTTAAGGTGCCTGTAATTGCCTGCGCACAGCTGTCACGTGGTACTGAAACAAAGGGTAAATCACACAAACCGGCGCTGGCTGACTTGCGTGATTCGGGATCAATTGAGCAGGATGCAGATATAGTATTGTTCTTATACCGTGAGGCTTATTATGACGGTGAAAAAAGTGTTGATGAGGATAAGAGCGATACCACAAAATCAGAGTGTATAGTTGCTAAAAACCGTCATGGTGGCGTAGGTACAGTACAGCTTCATTGGGATGCCGACCATACGAGATTTACATCGGTGGATGTGTTTAGATAATGTTAAATAAAGTTACAGATGCCTTAGCGCGTTATGATATGCTGAAAAACGCAGGGCATATTACGGTGGCGCTTTCGGGCGGAGCCGATTCGATGGCTTTGCTTGATGCGTTGCTTACACTACAAGATAAGCTTGGTATAAAAAAAATCAGCGCCGCGCATTTTAATCATCAAATTCGCGGTGATGAGGCTTTACGCGACCAAACATTTGTAGAAAAGCATTGCAAAAAAATAGGAATAGATTGTTTTGTGGGTACTGCAGACGTTCCGTTATTTGCAGGGCAAAACAGCCTGAGCCTAGAGCTTGCCGCACGCGAACTACGATATGAGTTTTTAAGTAACCTTGATACTGATTTGATCGCTACGGCGCATACTGCAAGCGATAATATAGAAACGGTAATTTTTAATCTTACACGCGGCACGGCTCTTTCGGGACTGTGTGGAATACCACCCGTTCGCGATAAATATATAAGACCGCTTATTTTATGCACGCGTGACGATGTTGAAGATTATTGCAAGCAAAGAAATATAAATTACGTAACCGACAGCACAAATTTGTGTGACGATTATACTCGCAATAAGGTTCGACACAACGTTGTTCCTGTGTTAAAGTCGATTAATCAGTCGATAGAGGCGGCTGTTTCGCGTATGACTGCGTCACTTCGTGAAGATGAAGATTTTATAAACGAAATTGCAAATGACAATTACAATAAGTTAATTTGCGATAACGCTTTATTGCTGGATGGTATTTTAAAACTTCATTCAGCAGTTGCAAAAAGAGTAATTTCAAGCTATTGCACCATTAATGGTATAGACGTTGATAATTTTCACATAAACGCGATTTACAACATTTGTTTAACGGGCGGCAAAATTAGTCTTCCTAAAAATATGGCGGCTGTTGCAAAAGACGGCGTATTAAAAATAGAAAAAGCCAATGAGCAACCAAAAAATATTTGTTTTAGTGTTGATATAGCCAGGTGTGACAACAATTTTTTTGAAAAAGATAAAAAAGTTAACAATTTGTTATTAAAAAATATAATTGATTGTGATAAAATAATTGGCAAGCTGCAATTAAGGACGCGTCAAACGGGCGACGTGAAGTCGGA
>JAZNSJ010000004.1:0-2061 GCA_045591155.1 Acutalibacteraceae bacterium
GGATTACCAAAACGAGCATCTTTAGTAGTACCTTTAAACGAAAATGTGCCAAGACAATTTATGTCATACAACTCTGCAAACTCATAACCAAAGCCAAACGTACCCGAAGCAGGAATTATGGGGTTATCAATTTCTATTCCACAAAGATTAACATTTAATCTTCCCATAAAATTTCCTCCTTTTTCATAACAGGTCCGTCTTTACATATACGCTTGTAGCCGGTAATTGTTTTGCAGCTACAGCCCATACAAGCGCCAAATCCGCAACCCATACGCTCTTCAAAGCTCATTTGACCGCTTGTGTCGGCAGTTTTGTAAATTGCTTTAAGCATTGGCTCAGGACCACAGGTGTAAAAATATGTATAATCTTCTGGATATGCATTTGTTACAAAGCCCTTTACACCATAACTACCGTCAACAGTGGTAACGGTTACATTACAACCCAAGTCTTTAAATTCTTGCTCATAAAAAACTTCACCCAAAGTATTAAAGCCCAGTATTACACTAACTTTTTTACCCTCGGAAATAAGTTTTTTGGCAAGCATATAAAGTGGTGGTACACCAACACCGCCGCCAAGCAAGACGGGGCAATCACCCGAAAGTGACAAATCGTAACCATTGCCAAGACCTGTAAGCACATTAAGGGTTTCACCGACTGTCATTTTTGACATTTGTTCGGTTCCCTTACCTACAACCTTATAAATAATTGTAACACCTTTTTGGTCACAATCACATACAGATATAGGACGGCGCAAATAAAACCCGTTAAGTTTTATATTGATAAACTGTCCGCAAGCGGTGATGTCGGAGGTATCTCCGACAAGCACCATCTTGTAAACGTTGTCAACTAATTTTGTGTTTTCTGATATTTTAAAAATACCTTGTTTCATTATAAAACAATCCTTTATGCGTCAATAGTTGAGATAGTTAGTGTTGTTTCTTCAAGAACATCTATTAAAACTCTTACGGTATCAAGAGAAGTAAATATTGTTACATTGTTTTCAGTAGCAAGTCGGCGAATTTGCTGACCATCACTTGCCTGTGCCGATGCGGCAATATCCTTTGTGTTAATAACGTAAGCAATGTGTCCCTGACGAATTGCATCAGGTATCTCGTCTGGATCTTCACTGATTTTCTTGAGAATGTGGGTACGAATACCATTCTCTTTAAGGAATGCGGCTGTACCTGAAGTCGCCTGTATATTAAAGCCAAGATTATAAAAACGGCGAATAAGCGGCAGTGCCTCTTGCTTATCCTTATCAGCAACGGTAACAAATACAGTACCATAATTTTGTAAGTGCGTACCGCCTGCTTGAAGCGCTTTATAAAGCGCACGGTTAAGCTTATCGTCATAACCTATTGCTTCACCTGTAGATTTCATTTCGGGTGAAAGGTATGCATCAAGTCCCTTGATTTTGTTAAATGAGAACACCGGAACCTTTACATAGTAGCGGTTCTTTTCTTCTGGATAAAGGCTGAATATTCCCTGTTCTTTAAGTGATTTACCAAGAATAACTTCGGTAGCAATATCTGCTAGTGAATAGCCTGTTGACTTAGAAAGGAACGGAACTGTTCTTGAAGAACGTGGATTAACCTCAATGATATAAACGTCATCATTTTCATCAACAATAAACTGAATATTGTAAAGACCAATAATACCAATACCTAAACCTAATTTTTTAGCATATTGCAATATTGTACCACGTACCTTGTCAGAAATGCTGAAGGTTGGATAAACGCTTATAGAGTCACCAGAGTGAATACCCGTGCGCTCAACAAGCTCCATAATACCTGGTACAAAAACATCTTTACCGTCGCAAATTGCGTCAACCTCAACCTCTTTACCTTGAATGTACTTATCTACAAGTACGGGCTTGTCAGCATCAATTTCAACAGCGGTCTTAAGATAATGACGTAGTTGCGCTTCATCAGCAACAATTTGCATAGCACGACCACCTAAAACAAAGCTTGGGCGAACAAGCACTGGGTAACCTATTTCAGCAGCTGCAGCTACACCGTCTTCAATCTTTGTAACGGCTCTACCCTTTGGCTGAGGAATATT
>JAZNSJ010000005.1:0-17096 GCA_045591155.1 Acutalibacteraceae bacterium
CAGCTTTTCTCGGGTACTATAAAAGAAAATCTTCGTTGGGGTAATGAAAATGCTACTGATGAAGAGCTTGTTGAAGCATGTCGTTTAGCGCAGGCCGATGATTTTATCAAAAACTTCCCCGATGGATATGACACCTATATAGAACAGGGTGGTACTAACGTTTCAGGTGGACAGAAGCAACGTCTTTGTATTGCACGCGCACTGCTTAAAAAACCAAAGATACTAATTCTTGATGACTCTACAAGCGCGGTAGATATGAAAACCGATGCGTTTATCAGAGCCGGATTTAAGGAATTTATACCCGAAACCACTAAATTTATTATTGCACAGCGTATAGCATCGGTTATGGATGCAGATATGATAATCGTTATGGAAAACGGTATGGTTTCGGCTGTGGGAAATCATAACGAGTTGATGCAAAGCAGCAAAATTTATCGTGAAATTTACGAACAACAAACAAGCGGAGGTGATTTTGATGAGTAGAGGACCAATGCCCGGTGGACGCAATATGCCACGCGGACCAAGACCTAAGTTCGATGCAAATATATTTAAGCGAATTATAAAAATGCTCTTCAAGTTTTACCCCGTGATGTTACCGATTACTATAGTGTGTATATTGTTTTCGGCAGTAACTGCCGCAATGCCTGCTATATTTCAACAGCAGGTAATTGCAGATATTGAAACCTTTGTAAAAAGCGGTGATTGGTCTGCAGCGCGAGAGGTTATTTTACCCAAAATATTTATTCTTATAGGCCTTTATATCGTTTCTATAATCGCTATAACGCTTTACAATCAGTTGATGGTGTTTATTACGCAGGGCTTTTTAAACAAAATGCGTATTCATATGTTTGAAGCGATGCAAAAATTGCCCATCAAATATTTTGACCAGAACAAGCACGGCGACATTATGAGCCATTACACAAACGACGTTGATACAATGCGCGAGCTTATTTCTCGTTCGTTGCCGTCGCTTTTGCAGGCAGTGATTGTCGTAACAAGCGTGCTTGGTATTATGCTTTACTATAGTGTTTGGATGACACTTGTAGTGCTGCTTGGCGTTATGACTATGGCATTTGTTTCAAAAAAGGTTGGCGGCGGCTCGGCAAAATTCTTTATGCGCCAGCAAAAGGCCATTGGTAAGACCGAGGGCTTTGTTCAGGAAATGATGAGTGGTCAAAAGGTTATAAAGGTTTTTTGTCACGAAAACGAGTGTCAGGAAGATTTTGACAAGGTAAACGAAGAACTGTTTAGCGACAGTTTCCGCGCGCATGCTTACGCCAACTGTTTAGGTCCTATCAATGGCAATATAGGCAATATACTTTACGTTGTTATTGCCACCGTAGGCGGTTTGCTACTTCTTACACGGGTGCCCAATATCTCGATTGGTGCATTGGTAAAGGGAAGTATAGGTGTGCTGACAATTGACCTTGTTGTTCCTTTTCTTAATATGGCTCGCCAATTTACCGGCAACATAAATCAGGTAACACAACAGATAAATACAGTTGTTATGGCTATGGCAGGCGCTCAGCGAGTTTTTGCTCTTATTGATCAAAAACCCGAGGATGACAAGGGTTATGTAACGCTTGTTAACTGCAAACTTGATGCTGATGGCAATATAATTGAAACCGATAAGCGCACAGGTCATTGGGCGTGGAAACATCCTCACAGCGACGGCACCCTCACATTCGAATTATTACAGGGCGACGTTGTGATGACCGAGGTTGACTTTGGTTACGAGGAGGGCAAAACCGTACTGCACGATGTGTCGGTTTATGCGCGCCCAGGTCAAAAGGTAGCTTTCGTAGGCGCTACAGGTGCGGGAAAGACCACAATTACCAACCTTATAAATCGTTTTTATGATATTGAGGATGGTAAAATCCGTTATGACGGCATTAACATAAATAAAATTAAAAAGTCCGATTTGCGTCGTTCACTTGGTATAGTGTTGCAAGAAACCAATCTGTTTACAGGTAGTGTTATGGATAATATCCGTTATGGCAGACTTGATGCAACAGATGAAGAGTGTATCGAGGCGGCGCGTCTTGCAGGAGCCGATGACTTTATAACGCGCTTACCACAGGGCTACCAAACGCCGCTTTCTAACAATGGCTCAAACCTTTCACAAGGTCAAAGACAGTTAATTGCAATTGCGCGTGCTGCGGTTGCCGATCCACCCGTTATGATAATGGACGAAGCAACCTCATCAATAGATACCCGTACCGAAGCTATAGTGCAGCGCGGTATGGATAAATTAATGGAAGGTAGAACGGTGTTTGTAATTGCGCACCGCCTTTCAACTGTTATGAATTCTGATGTAATAATGGTACTTGATAAGGGTAGAATTATCGAGCGTGGCTCTCACGCTGATTTAATAGCGCAAAAGGGAACCTATTATCAGCTTTATACAGGTTCTTTTGAACTTGAATAATAAAGCAAAAGCAACCGAAATTCTCGGTTGCTTTTGTTATATATTATATATAAATATATTGAAATATTTTTATAATTATGTTATTATAAATTGAATAATTATTTTTAAATAAAGGGTGGTGAAATTATGTCTGTCAAGAAATGGGTTGTGGGTACTCCAGATCGCGAAAAAGCAAAAATGCTTGCTGAAGAATGTGATATTGATCCGTTTGCCGCACTTATTGCTGTTGGTCGTGGCTTTGATAATGCTGGTGAGCTTGAACTAATGATGAGCGATGAGCCTATTCTTTGCGATCCATTAGAACTTGCTGACATAAAAATCGCCGCCGATTACATCAATGCTGCTATTGCCGATGGTACAAAAATTGCCGTATTTGGTGACTATGATTGCGACGGTGTTGTAGCTACATCACTGCTTTATGATTATCTTATAAGTCGAGGCGCTACGGTTGTAGCATATATACCCGACCGTATTGACGAGGGTTACGGTATGAACTGTGGGGCTATAGATAGGTTGGTTGCACAGGGTGTAGGCCTTATTATTACCGTTGATAACGGCATATCCTGCGCAAAGGAAATTGCCTATGCCAAGTCTTTAGGAATAGAAACTGTTGTAACCGACCATCATCTTCCCCCAAAAGAGCTACCCGATGCGGTGGCGGTTGTTGACCCACATCGCGCTGATTGCCCAAGCACATTTAAAGAAATTTGTGGTGCTGAGGTTGCATTCAAGCTTGTTTGTGTGATTGACGATAAAGAACCCGAACAAATGCTACCGCGTTACGCCGATATATTGGCCGTGGCTACTATAGGCGACGTAATGCCGCTTGTTAATGAAAATCGTTCTATTGTAAAAGCTGGTATAACAAAAATTAAAACATCGCCCAATATTGGCATTGCCGCTATACTTAACATGGCGGGGGTTGATCGCAGCAGCATAGATGCCGGTAAAATATCGTTTGGTATAGTACCACGCATAAATGCCGCAGGTAGAATGGGTAGCGCATACCGTGCGTTTGAGGTTATTACCAGCAACAATGCTATAGATGCGTTAAGATTGGCAGGACCTATTGATGACGATAATGTTCGACGTCAGCAGATTGAAAAGGATATTTTAAAAAGCGCTGTTAAAATGATTGAAGGCGACAATCTGCAGTACAACCGTGTTATTGTGGTTTGCGGAGAAGGCTGGCATTTTGGGGTGCTTGGTATTGTGGCATCACGTATTTGTGAGCGTTACGGTAAGCCAACACTTGTATTGTCAAGTGAAGACGGTGTAGCTCACGGTTCGGGGCGAAGTTTCTCAGGCTTCAACCTATATAATGCAATAAACTCTTGCGCAGATATTTTACTTAAATATGGCGGTCACGAGTTAGCGGCAGGTATTAGTGTAAGCAGTGATAAGGTTGACATATTTAGAAAAAAAATAAACCAATACGCTGCATCTTTACCTACAGCGGTGCCTCATCTTGATATTGATTTTAGGCTTAATCCTGCAGGTATGAGCGTTGATATGGCTTTTGCTATAAAGTCGCTTGAGCCATTTGGTTTGGGTAATCCTACCCCAATTTTTGGTATATTTGGCGTATGCCTTGAAAAAATAACTGCAATAGGCTCTAGGCGACATTTAAAACTGCTTTGCCGAAAAAACGGTAATGCTTTTCAGGCTTTGCTATTTGGTGTTACACCAGAGCAATTCTGCTTTGTTGTTGGTGATACACTTGACCTTGCTGTAACGCTGGATATTAATTTGTACCAAGGTCAACATACATTGTCAGTTCAGGTTAAGGCAATAAAAATAAGCAATGCTATTAACGATGCATATTTTGAAAGCCGACAGCAATATGATGATTTTATATCGGGTAATGTTATCGATTATGCTCGAGTTTTTCCTGATAGAACACAGGTTGGCAGTATATATAAAATGATTAATGCTAGCCCTATAAATGCAAATCGACTAAAGCATATTGACACAGGCATTAGCTATGCAAAAACACAAATAGCGGTAACCGCATTGTGTGAATTGGGTCTTATATCGTTAAATAACGGTGTTTTAATAAGTAATAATTTACAACATAAAACCGATTTAATGAATTCGGCAACCTATAAAAAGCTTTACGAAAGGGTGAATAGCGATGAATGAAGCGGCAAATAGAGATTATAATGAGCTTTTAGAATGTATGAAAAAACAAGGCGGCATATATGACACCGCTTTAATTCAAAAGGCGTTTAATTATTGTGTAAACCATCATTTTGGTCAAAAGCGTCTTACCAATGAAGAATATTATATTCACCCATATAACGTTGCAAAAATAATTATATCTCTTGGTATGGATAGTCAGTCTATAGCGGCGGCGCTTTTGCACGATGTAGTAGAGGATACCGATGCCAGCGTTGATGAAATAAAGAATCTTTTTGGTTCAGATGTAGCGCTTCTTGTAGATGGTGTTACCAAAATCGGTAGGCTGTCTATTACCTCTAAAGAGCAGCAACAGGCAGAAAGCTTACGAAAAATGCTTATTGCTATGGGTAAGGATGTTCGAGTAATTATAATTAAGCTTGCCGACCGATTGCACAATATGCGTACCCTTGATGCTATGCCCGAACAAAAGCAACGTGATAAAGCGCTTGAAACCCTAGAGGTCTACGCGCCTATTGCTCACCGTCTCGGTATTAGACCGGTTAAAGAAGAACTTGAGGACCTTGCCATTAAGCATCTCGACCCTGTTGCATATAATGAGATTGAGGAGCTTTTAAAGGTAAGACGTCATCAAAGGGTACAAATACTTGAGGATATTGAAAAGCGTATTGAAACACGACTTAAACAAGAATTACCCGATGTTAAAATGTCGTTTCAGGGTCGTGTTAAATCTATTCACGGCATATATCGTAAGATGTATGTTCAAAACCGCGATTTTGATGAAATTTATGATGTTTACGCAATACGCGTAATAACCGATACGGTGGCTGATTGCTATAATATTTTGGGTATAATGCACGATATGTTCCGCCCCATTCCAAATCGTTTTAAGGACTATATTTCAACCCCAAAACCAAATATGTATCAGTCGCTTCATACCACGGTTATTAGTCGTGAGGGTGTTCCCTTTGAAATACAAATCAGAACCTTTGAAATGCATCACACGGCAGAATTTGGTATTGCGGCACACTGGAAGTATAAAGAGGGAATTACCGGCACTGACAAATATATGGAGGACCGTTTGGCCTGGATTAGACAGGTGCTTGAAACCTCTGATGTTTCGGGTGATGCATCTGAAATTGTGCGTACTATAAAGGTTGACCTTTCTCAAGAAGATGTGTTTGCCGTAACTCCACGTGGAGATGTTATAAATCTTCCCGTTGGTTCTACGGTTGTGGATTTTGCATTTGCAATTCACTCTGCTGTAGGTATAAAAATGGTTGGTGCTAAAGCAAACGGTAAAATAGTACCCATAAACCACGAAATTAAAACCGGTGAGGTAATAGAGATACTTACAACCAATCAGGCAGGTCATGGTCCCAGTCGCGATTGGATGAATATTGCTGTTACAAACTCTGCAAAGGCAAAAATTCGTTCGTGGTTTAAAAAGGAAAAACGTGATGAAAACATTGCGCAGGGAAGAGAAGACCTTGAGCGTGAGCTGCGCCGTAACAATATAACATTTAATGATAAAGAATATGAGGAATATATTGACGATTTCGCACGGCGTATGCATTTTGCAGACAGGGAAGAATTTTATGCAGCTATAGGCTATGGCGGCGTTCTTATTTCAAAATTGCTACCTCGTATAAGAGAGGACTATAACAAGCGCACCAATGCCTCAAAGGCAATTGAATTAAAAACACTTGCGCCCAAAAGACACGTTTCATCAGATGGTGTTATTGTTGAAGGAATTGATAACTGCCTTATAAAACTTTCTAAATGCTGTGCGCCACTACCTGGGGATGATATAATCGGCTTTATTACGCGTGGTCACGGTGTATCAATTCACAAGTGTGATTGCAACAATGTACCGCGTGACATTTCAAAATGTGACGAACCGGATCGTTGGGTTAACGCGCATTGGGATAATGTTCTCAGTGAGAACTTTACTTCTACCTTACAAATTTCTGCAATCGACCGCGAGGGGCTAGTGGGCGATGTTATGAATACAGCCTATAATATGCGTCTTGCTGTGCATCAAATTAATGCGCGTCAGCTTAAGGGCGGCAATAGTATCATTCATATTAACATAAGCGCTGAAAGTGTAGAACATTTGCGTAGCATAATTGCCCGAATGGAAAAAATCTCGGGCGTCTTTAGCGTAGAAAGAGTGGTCCAGTAGTATGAGAGCCGTAATTCAAAGGGTAAAAAATGCTGATGTTAAGATAAAGGGAAACACAGTAGGTAGTTGCAAAAAAGGTTTTATGATATTGTTTTGTGCAATTGATGGTGATAGTGAATCCGATATTCAGCTACTTGCCAAAAAGACTGCAAATCTTCGAATATTTGAGGATGAAGATGGTAAAATGAATAAATCTATACTTGATATAGATGGTGAAGTTTTATGTATATCGCAGTTCACTTTGGCCGCAGATACAAAAAAAGGAAATCGACCGTCATTTATAAACGCTATGGAACCTGTTTTAGCCGAAAAGTTTTATAAAATGTACTGTCAGTTTCTTAAAGAAAATGGTATCAAAAGCGTACAAACGGGTGAATTCGGCGCCGATATGCAGGTGAGTCTTATTAATGATGGACCGGTTACTATAATTTTAGACACTGATATTTGGAATAATAAAAAGGGATAAATATGAAGGTTGAACTGTTACTAAAAGGGCATCTTGCCACATACTCTAATTGTTATGGTATACTTACCGAAAAGGCTGCTATTGTAATAGATCCAGGTAAATACACTACAGAGCTTGTCGAGTTTTTAAACAGCAACGCAGATAAAGTACGGCTTATTCTTATTACACACGCGCATTACGACCATATTGGCGGCGCGTTGCAGCTGCGAAAATCCACAGGCGTTAAAATTGCAATTGGTAAAAATGAAGAGTTTGCATTGTCTGACTGCGCATTTAATTTGTCAGGTAGATTTACACCTGCTATTCCGGCTTTTAATGCCGATTATACTATTGAGGATGAAGAAGAATTTACAGTAGGAGATATTACTGTAAAGGCTTATGAAACCCCAGGTCATACCGTTGGTGGTATGTGTTATTTAATAGATGACTGTTTGTTTAGCGGAGATATGCTTTTCTACCAAACCGTAGGAAGAACTGATTTCCCGAGCGGAAATTTACAAGAAATGAAGTATTCGCTTGATAGAATAATGTGGCTTTTTGATGATAATGTAAAGGTATATTCTGGTCACGGTGAGGTTACCACCATAGGACACGAAAGAAAATACAATCCTTATTTGAGGTAAAAAATGAAGTTATGTAACATAGGGCACAATTTTGACTATGAGATGGAAAAGCTGATACGGCTTTTTTTGCCCTTTGAAAAAATTACCGTTTTTCACACCGAAGAATATGACGATAAATATGCAGTTTGTAAGGTGTGCTACGACAGCGACGATACGATAGTATCGGTAAAACTAAAATTACAAAACCAAGAGGCATATTTTAGCGCGGTAGTTGACAAAACTATACCTGACACAAAAAAAGAAACACAGCACGAATTAGGTAGGCAGTTGTTTTATTGTTTTGAAAAAATAACCGGCTATCGACCCGATTGGGGCATACTAACGGGTGTACGTCCTGCAAAGCTTTTTTCACATTACTGTAATGAGTACGGACTGGAATATGCCCAAAACTTTTTTAAAAATAAATTTTTGGTAAGTGAACAAAAGCTTGATTTATGTAAAAGCTCAGTTAATGGCGAACAAAGTATAGTTGCTTTGTCGGGTGATAATTCTTTTAGTCTTTATTTGTCAATTCCTTTTTGCCCCACAAGATGCTCGTATTGCTCGTTTGTGTCACACTCTATTGAAAAGGCGCAAGATATAATACCGCAGTATGTAGAGCTTTTGTGTAGTGAACTTGAAATAACAGCTCGTATTGCAAAAAAATTAAATTTGCGGCTTGAAACGGTTTATATGGGTGGCGGTACGCCAACCACCCTTACTGCCGAGCAAATAGACCACGTGCTTCATACAGTAAGAGGAAATTTTGATTTATCTTATTTACGAGAATTTACGGTAGAGGCGGGCAGACCCGATACAATTGATGCCAAAAAGTTGCGTGCTATAAAGCAAAACGGCGTTACACGAATTAGTATAAATCCACAAACAATGAACGATACTGTGCTTGACATTATCGGTAGAAAACACACGGCGCAAGATACCATTAATGCCTTTAATTTGGCGCGAGAAATTGGTTTTGATAACATTAATATGGATTTAATTGCAGGCTTGCCAACCGATACGTTTGAAAGTTTTAAAGGTACTCTTGATAGTATTTTAAAGCTTAATCCCGAAAGTGTAACCATACATTCACTTTCAATGAAACGCGCCTCAACACTTAATACCAGCGGTCAACACGGTGAAATTAAAATGGGTAGTGAAGCTGCAAAAATGGTGAATTACTCGCGTGAAATTCTTGAAAAAAACGGTATTTTGCCGTATTATATGTATAGGCAAAGCAAAACCGTTGGTAATCTTGAAAATGTAGGTTATGCAAAACGCGGATTTGAAGGGCTTTACAATGTTTATATAATGGATGAAACCCACACCATTCTTGCTTGCGGTGCTTCGGCTGTAACCAAGCTTAAGGATAGTAGTCAAAAAAATATTAAAAGGATTTTTAATTTTAAATATCCGTATGAGTATATAAATGGGTTTGATGAACTTATATCTCGCAAAACAGAAATAGGTGAGTTTTATGATAAATACTTTAAGCAAGATCAACCAAATGGCACTACAGTGCCCAGAGGAATTTATCAAAATAAGCAATAAAGAGTATATAGATAACATAAATGGTATAGCACAGCACATTGAGGCTGATGATAATATCAAAATAGTAGCAATTGCAGGTCCGTCGGGATCTGGCAAAACCACCACAGCGCATATATTGCAAGACAGTTTAGAAGCATTGGGTGAGGCAGTAGCGGTTGTGTCACTTGATGATTTTTATCTGCCTGTCGATAAACTACCAATATTACCCGACGGCAGCGCCGATATTGAATCGGTACAGGCACTTGATATATCACTTATAAAATACTGCTTTGAACAAATAATAAAGTGCGGAAAAACCAATTTGCCGCGTTATGATTTTAAAACAAAATCAAGAATACCTAATGCCCAAACACTTGATATTGGAAGTCATGGCATTGTTATTGTTGAGGGGCTTCATGCCATGAATCCGTTAATATCTAACTTAGTTCCTCGTAAAAACGTTTTTAAAATATATATAAGCGTTAATCGTTCGGTAGAGGATCAAAACGGCGTTCAGCTACTATCTAGCCGACAAATCAGACTAATAAGACGCGTATTGCGCGATGACCGTTTTAGAGGTGCTACTGCAACCGAAACGCTACATTTATGGAATAATGTAATAGATGGTGAACGAAAGTATTTGTACTGCTTTAAGGATACGGCTGACGTTCAGCTTGTTACCTTTCATCCGTATGAGCTTGGTGTTTATCGCGAGCGGTTTGGTAAAATGCGTGGCACGGTAAACAAAAATGCACCTTGCTATGACTATTTTATTAAAACTGCAAATGCGCTTGAGCGTTTTGCGGTTATTGACAGCGCACTTGTTCCCGATAATTCTCTTATACGTGAATTTATCGGCGGACTTAAACTTTAATAAATTTATTGGAGGTATTACAACATGGGATTTTTAGATGATGCTATCAGTAAAACAAAAGAGGTTTTTGATGTTGCTTACAAAAAGACCGATGAGGTTGTAACAGTAGAAAAACAAAAATTTAATATCGCTTCGCTTAAATCAAAGCGTGAAAAAGATTATGCTGATCTGGGTCGTGTTTACTTTGAGTTGGTTAAAAACGATACCGATCTTGATGACAACACACGTAATCTTGTTGATGCCATACGTGAAAAAAATGACGAAATTGCCCGTCTTAATCAGGACATTCAAAACATAAAGAACAAGCGAGTATGCCCTGATTGTAATGCAAATATTGATGCAAATTCTTCTTACTGCAATAGTTGCGGTAAAAAACTTGATTAATTTGGTGTAAAAATGCAGGAAGTTAAAATTGGTATAGTTGTTGCCGACTATGATGAGTATGAGCCTTTTGTTAAGGCTATAAGTATTAATAAATCTAAAAAATATAAATACTTTAATCGCAAAGCAATAGAGTTTAATATAGAAAACACTAAGGTAATATGTGTTAATTGCGGTATTGGTAAGGTGAATGCCGCTACTGCCGCAACGCATCTTGCCGATATAGGCTGTACATATATTTTAAACTACGGTCTTTCGGGTGGCATAAGCCGTGTGCGTAGAGGTGAAATCGTATTGCCTAATAAATTTTTGGAGCACGATTTCGACCTTACGGGTATAGGATATAAGCCCTGTGAAAAACCGTCGCAAAAATATATTTATGATGCTAATAAAGTACTTTTGCAAAAGGCCAAGTCAGTAATAGGTGATTGCGCACAGGGAACAGCTGTTTGCGGTGACAAGTTTATATGTAATGCTTCTGACCGTGATTTTCTGCGTGATACATTCGGTGCTACTACCTGTGATATGGAAACAGCTGCTATTGCCAGTGTGTGTGATATAGCTGGTATTCCTTTTTTAAGTATTCGCCGTGTGTCTGACGATGCGGGAGCCGATGCATACGCTAACTATAATGATATGAACACGGGTGAGGGTCAGACACTGGCAGAAGTATTTTTAAAAGTGCTTGAAGTTTTATGCAGTGAGGTAATTTTATAATGCAGGAAAACAAAAGAAAACAGCAAAGCTTTCAGTATGGCGCGATAATATTGCTTTGCTCGACGATGCTGGTAAAAATCATCGGTGCAATATTTAAAATGCCTCTATCAGAGCTTATTGGTACTCTGGGATTTGGATATTTTGATTCTGCCTATCAGCTTTTTACACCGATTTATACACTAGCAATGGCGGGATTGCCTATAGCAATTTCGCGAATTGTCGCGGAGTATATGCAGCAAGCAAGGTACAAGGATGTACGAAAGGCCTTTAAGGTTACCAAAAAGATATTTTTAGTAACCGGCATATCAGGCTTTGTAATTATGCTATTGCTTATTTATCCGTTTGTTCATGTTACTGATGCAACAGGTAAAACGATATACAGTCTTTTTGCAATAGCGCCTTCACTGCTTGTTTGTTGTATAATGTCGGCTTATCGCGGATATTACGAGGGACTTCGCAATATGTATCCAACAGCGGCAAGCGATGTTATAGAGGCGCTTGGAAAGCTTATATTAGGACTTGGCTTTGCATATATTATTTTAAAATCAACAGGCGAGGTAGCATTGGCGGCGGCAGGCGCAATGCTTGGTATAGTTGTGGGTGGTATAGCCTCTGCAACATTTTTGACACTGCGATACAAATTAAAAGGCGATGGCATTACTGAAAGGGAGTTGTGTAACTCCCCTGAACCGCAAGACAGTAAAACTATTGCAAAAGCAATTATTATGATAGCAATTCCTGTAGTTTTAGCATCGTTGGCAAACACTATGTCTTCTCTTGTTGATGTGTCTATGGTTAAATGGCAGCTCACAAATATGATGGAAGAGTTTGCCCAAGATATAAGAAATATGTACAGCGCTTCAATTGCAGATTATAACGACGGTCTTAAGGCGGGTATTAATAAGCTTTCAAATAACGAGTTGCCAACATTTCTTTACGGTGTTAGAGGGCAGGCGTTTACACTTTATAATCTAATTCCAACAATAACCTCTGTATTGGGTGTAAGCGCACTACCTGTTTTAACTTCTTGTTTTTCAAAAGGAACAGGAGATAAAAAGGTAATAAAGCGCAGTATTGAGTCAACCATCAAATTTACTGCATTAATATCAATGCCGGCGGGATTTGGATTTGCCTTTTTAGGACCTCAAATTATGGGACTTTTATATAGTACCGTAGCGGCAGTAGAAATTGGCGGAACAATGCTACGTATATATGGCTTAACCGCAATTTTTGCAGGACTTGCGATACCAATGATAAGTATGCTGCAGGCAATAGGTAAAGAAAAAATTTCTTTACGAAATGTTGCAATAGGCGCAGCATTAAAGGTTATAGTAAACTTTGTTTTTGTGGGTATCCCAAATATAAACATTAAAGGTGCTGCAATAGGTACGTTTGCATCATATTTATTTATATTTGTTGCAAACTTTTTATCACTTATCAAATACACCGGCGTAAAACCAAATATTTGGAAAACCATTTTAAAGCCCTCCATAGCGGCGTTTTTCTGCGGTCTTTCTACTGTGATTATAAATTTAAGCGCTATGGGTAAAATGGTTACAATTTTGGAAATTGCGGTAGCTGCTGTGGTATATCTGGTTGTTCTTGTTGCTCTTAATACCTTTGAACCCGATGATGTACTCACGCTACCTAAGGGTGAAAAAATATTAAATCTGCTTAAAAAAATAAAAATAATTAGGTAATTATAGTAAAATTACACAAATTTATGAGGATGATTTTAACAATTTTTAATAAATCTATTAAAACTGCTTGATTTTTTTAAAAGATAAGTTATAATTAAACAGGACGTTTGAAAAAATTTTTTAAACGCTTGCTATTCTGGTGTAAAACACTTTAGGAAAACCAAAAAAATTCAGGAGGTTCTAAAAATGAACAAAACAGAATTAGTAGCAGCAGTTGCAGAGAAAGCAGGTCTTTCTAATAAAGATGCAGCAAAGGGAGTAGCAGCAGTTATTGATGCTATCGCAGATACCCTTAAGGCTGGCGACAAGGTTGCTCTTGTTGGCTTTGGTACATTCTCTGTTAAAGAGCGCGCTGCTCGCGAAGGCATTAATCCTCTTACCGGTAAGAAGATTAACATCGCTGCTTCAAAGTCTCCCGCTTTCAAGGCTGGTAAGGCTCTTAAAGACGCTATCAACTAATAGTGCATTAGTAAATGATGAGCCGCCAAAGTTGGCGGCTCATAGTTTTTTAAAAAAGGATTTTTATGAGATTAGATAAATATTTAAAGGTATCGCGAATTATAAAGCGTCGCACCGTTGCGAATGAAGCTTGTGATGCTGGCAGAGTTTCGGTAAACGGAAGGGTGGCTCGCGCATCATATGATGTAAAGGTAAATGATATAATTGAAATATCATTTGGTGCAAAAAATGTTAAGGCTCAGGTTTTAAACGTTAGTGAAACAGTACGCAAAGATGATGCCAATTTGCTTTACAAAATAATAGAATAAGATAAACACCTCACCAATATATTTTAGTGAGGTGTTTTATTTTGGATGAAAATGTTAGTACTGTTCAGAATGTAATAATTGAAAATCGAAAACGGCTTAATATATCGGGTGTTAAAGATGTAACGTCCTTTGATGATGAGACGGTCTTGCTTGATACTACACTGGGTAAAATGACCATTAAGGGTGAGAATATACGTATAGAAAGCTTTATTACACAAACGGGTGACCTTATCGCTACAGGTAAATTTCACGCGGTAGTTTATATGTCTGATGCAAAAACATCGGGCAGTTTTTTGTCGCGTATGTTTAGATAAGCTATGTGGGAGATAAACGTTACCAATCAAATGAACACATTTCTATTATCAATTGGTATGGGATGTTTGCTGTGTGCGCTGTACGATGTTATTCGTGCTTGGCACAAGGCAGGCTTTAGTTCGTTTTGGTCGGTCTTTTTTACAGACATAATATTCTGGGTTTTGTCGGCATTTGTTACATTTATTTTTTATATATCCAGAACAAATGGAGAAATAAGGGGTTATGTATTATTTGGTGAAATATTGGGGTTTGTTTTGTTCCGTGTTAGTATTTCAAAAATATTATTTTATATACTTAGTAATACCCTTGATTTTGTTAATAAGATAAGCAAAATTGTTTCTTCTAAAATAAACGTTTTTTATATTAAATTAGAAAAGGTTATTGTAAAAACATTTAGCCACATTATTAAAAATTTTAAAAAGTGCAAAAAACTCTTGAAAATTAGGAGTAAACTGTTGTATACTAATGAAAATAATACATCTACGGAGAATGTTTTAAATGAAACAAAAACCTAAACGTAAAAAGAGCGTTATAGTGCGGCTTATAGTTCTTGGCGTTTCTGTTTATATGATTGCTACGCTTATAGGTCTTGGTAATGAGTTGAGTAAAGCCAAGGCAGAACTTTCAGAGTATGAGCAGCGTCGCAATTCGCTTGATGTCACCATCGCCGAATATCAGGCATTGCTTGCAAGCGATTCGCATGAGGCTATAATTGAAAAAGCCGCAAGAGAACGACTGGGTTACGTTTATTCAGATGAAGAAATTTATATTGACATATCAGGCAATTAGGGGGACTTTTTAAATTTATGGAGCTTAAGGTTGGCGACATTGTAGAAGGAAAAATTACAACCATTACATCGTTTGGCGTTTTCGCCGATATTGGCGACGGAAAAACGGGTATGGTACATATATCTGAAATAGCAAGAAATTATGTAAGTGATATAAAGGAACATATAAAGGTTAACGATATTGTTAAAATGAAGGTTTTAACAATTGGCGACGATGGTAAAATTTCGCTTAGCATAAAGCGTGCTTTACCACCCGAAAAAAAGAGTGAGGATGCGCCGCGTCGCGAGCGTAAGAGCGCACCATCAAAGCAAAGTATTGATTCTACATATACTTGGACTCCTAAAAAAAGTGAGCCTGCCAGTTTTGAGGAAATGATGAACCGCTTTAAGCAAACAAGCGATGAAAAATTTTCGGATTTAAAGCGTAAAAATCCCGATGCAAATCGCACAAAACGTGGCTCTGGTATAAGATAAATAACTTTAATTAAAGATATTGTGGCACTCTTCATAAAGAAGTGTGCCACAGTTCAATTTGGAGATTAAATGAGAGAAATAAATGTAAACGAAATAATAAATGCTGTTGAAACTTTATGCATAAAGGCAAATAAAGAATTACCAAGCGATATTGAAAAATGTTTGCATAACTGTGCTAAGTGTGAAACTAATTCCTTGGGTAAAAGTGTGCTTTGCGATTTAGAAAAAAACATTTACGCAGCAAAACAATATGATATACCCATTTGTCAGGATACGGGAATGGCAGTTGTGTTTTTAGAAATAGGGCAGGATGTGCATATTATAGGTGGCAATTTATGCGACGCTATAAATGAAGGCGTGCGCCGTGGATATACAAATGGATTGCTTCGTAAATCGGTGGTATCCGATCCACTTTGCCGTGTTAACACAAATGATAACACTCCAGCTGTTATTCACATTGATATAGTGTCAGGCGATAAAATAAAAATAACTGTAGCGCCAAAAGGTTTTGGCAGTGAAAATATGAGCGGTATTAAAATGCTTACCCCTTCACAAGCAAAACAGGGTGTTATTGACGCAGTGTTAAATATTGTTAAAGCTGCATCAAATAATCCTTGTCCGCCAATGGTTGTGGGCGTGGGTATTGGCGGCGATTTTGAACAATGTGCGTACCTGTCAAAAAAAGCGCTTTGTCGCAGTATAGAGGTGCGTAACAAAAATCCGTTTTATTCAGATCTTGAAAATGAGTTGCTTAAAGAAATAAATAAACTTAACATTGGTCCGCAGGGTTTTGGCGGAATCACAACCGCATTTGCAGTGAACATTGAAACGGCTCCTACTCATATTGCAGGATTGCCCGTTGCCGTAAATATAGGATGTCACGTAACACGTCACGCTACAATGGAGATATAAACATATGGAAAACATAAAAATGATAGCCCCTTGTCTTTTTGGGGTAGAAAGTATTGCTGCCGATGAATTTAGACGTATGGGTTTCAAGTCGGTAACGGCGGAAAACGGCAGGGTGCTAATAGAAGGCGACTACAATATGCTTGCCCGCGCAAATATTAATTCACGCTTTGCTGAACGTATACTTATAAATATGGGGCAGTTTACTGCCACTACATTTACTGAGCTTTTCGATGGTGTAAAGTCGCTTCCGTGGGAACGCTTTATAGGTCGTGATGACGCATTTCCTGTAAGTAACGGTTCAAGCATAAATTCGGCACTTTTCAGTATCCCCGACTGCCAGTCTATTATAAAAAAGGCGATAGTTGACCGTTTGTCATCAAAATACGGTATAAAATGGTTTGCCGAAACGGGTGCCGAATATAAAATACGTTTTACAATTATAAAAGATTGCGTTACAGTTACTATAGATACTTCAGGAGAGGGACTTCACAAGCGCGGTTACCGTCGCAATTCAAATGATGCACCGCTTAAAGAAACCTTGGGCGCCGCTATGTGTGACTTGGCACGTATTTTTCCTGACACTCAAGTGTACGACCCGTTTTGCGGTAGCGGAACCCTACTTATTGAATCGGCGCTAATGGCTACTAAAACGGCTCCAGGACTTCGGCGGTTTTTTGCGGCAGAGCGTTTTGGCTCTATACCCAAAACTGCATGGCAACAAGAGCGTATGCGTGCGCAGGATTTAATCATTAAAAACATAGATTTTAAAGCGCAGGGCTTTGATATTGATCCTGCATCAGTAGAGCTTACCATTGCTA
>JAZNSJ010000006.1:0-14254 GCA_045591155.1 Acutalibacteraceae bacterium
GATGTTTATAAACTAACACAAAAAAATACTTATTATGTAATCGTAAAAAAGAAAATTGAACAGCAAACTGTTGATAAAATAAGAGAGTTTATCTTAGAAAAAGAAGATATTGAAATAGCAAGTTATATCGGTCTTGATGAGACAACAAAGCGTTATTATCCTAATGACACATTAGCATCTACGGTGCTTGGTTTTGTAGGGGACGATAATCAAGGTCTTGCGGGACTTGAAAGCTATTACGATAACGAGCTTACCGGTATTGCCGGACGTGTAGTTGCAGCAAAAGATGCCAAGGGTACCGATATGCGCTTTAGCTACGAAAAGGTTGAAGAGGCCCAAAAGGGTAATTCTTTGGTATTAACACTCGATTCTTATGTTCAGTATGTTTGTGAAAAATATCTTGATATTGCGGTAGAGCAAGAGCAAATTAAAGAACGTGGCGCTGTAATTGCTATGAATGTAAATACAGGCGCCATACTTGGAATGGCCGTAAGCGGAGATTTTAATCCAAATCAACCGTTTGTTTTGTCGGATGAAGATCAGGCAATAGTAGATGCCATTACTAACGAAGAAGAAAAAAATGCTAAACGCAGTGAATTACTGAATAGGCAGTGGCGTAATAAGGCTGTTTCAGATACCTATGAGCCAGGCTCGGTTTTTAAAATTTTTACTGCTGCAGTAGGGCTTGAAGAAAATCTTGTTACCGAAAAAAGCACTTTTACTTGTAATCATACCTATATAGTTGCAGGAAATCCATATCATTGTCACGATAAAAAGGGCGGTCACGGTACACAAACACTGCAGCAGTCTATTTCTAATTCATGTAACCCTGCTTTTATACAAATTGGTCAGTTAATAGGTGTGCAAACCTTTAACAAATATTTTAAGGCTTTTAGTCTTACGGGCAAAACGGGAATTGATTTGCCTGGTGAAGCAGCACCTTATTATCATTTAGAAGAAAAAATGGGCGCTACCGAGCTTGCATCCTCGTCATTTGGTCAAACCTTTAATATTACACCAATACAAATGATAAGCCTTGCGGCAACTGCGGTAAACGGAGGATACTCGGTAAAACCGCATTTGGTAGAAAAAATTGTTGATAGCGAAAAAAATGTAATTCAAAGTTTTTCTATTGATGGTCGTCAGCAGGTTCTTTCTCAAACAACATCCGCAAAAATGCGTACAATGCTTGAGTATGTAGTACAAAACGGCGCAAAAAACGGTATTGTAGCAGGTTACAGAGTTGGTGGCAAGACAGGTACATCGCAAAAAATGTCAAAGATATTGTCAACCGGTAACTCACGTCTTTACATAGGTTCATATGTAGGTATAGCTCCAATTGATGATCCCGAAATTGCAGTGTTTGTAATGCTTGATGAACCGGCAGGGGCAAACTATTACGGCGGTATTATTTCGGCGCCTGTGGGTTCAAAAATTATGAATGATATTATGCCATATCTTGGATATGAGCCTCAATATACAGAACAAGAGCTTGAAAAAATTTCTGTTTCGGTACCTGATGTTACCGGTGAGGAAATTTCTGCAGCCAAAACAAAAATTAATAATTCAAGACTAAGCTACAAGGTTATTGGCAACGGTGAAACCGTTGTAAAACAATTGCCCGAAGCTGGTAATTCGGTTTATAATGGCGGTATGGTTATACTATATACCGCAGAAACAGAATCTCAGACCACAACAGTTCCAAATCTTGTTGGGCTAAATGCTACAGAGGTTAATGCTACAGCTGCAGCCGCGGGCGTAAACGTTGAGTTTTCGGGTAGTATAACATCATCTACAACTATGTCTTACAGTCAAAATATTAGTGCTGGCGAGACGGTGCAGCTTGGTCAAATAGTAACTGTTTATTTTAGAGATGAGGCTTCTGCAGATATGGCGGAAACAGATATTACAGAATAGTTTATAAGGAGCAAAAAATGTTATTAAAAAACCTTATATCAAACATTAGCGGTGATTTAGGCAATATAGAGATATGTGGCATAACATGTGATTCAAGAGAAGTAAAAAAAGGTTATGCATTTGTATGTATTTCTGGTGTAACAGATGACGGACACAAATATGCCAAAATTGCATCACAGCAGGGGGCGGCGGTTGTTATAACCGAGCATAAAATGGGTGTTTTAAACGAAATAATTGTTTCTGACACACGAGAGCTATATGCTGATATGTGCGCCAAGTGGTTTCAAAATCCTGCTGACAGTTTAAGGTTAATAGGCATTACAGGTACAAACGGTAAGACCTCGATAACATATATGCTTAAAAGTATACTTGAAACAGCTGGACACAAGGTTGGACTTATAGGAACAATTCATAATATGATTGGTGATGAGGTTATACCTACCAAAAACACAACACCTGGTGTTTTTGAATTAAACCGCCTTTTTTCTCTTATGAAGGAAAAGGGATGTGATTATGTTGTTATGGAGGTATCGTCACATGCTCTTGAACAAAAGCGAGTATGTAATCTGTGCTTTGATGCAGCAATTTTTACCAATCTTACTCAAGATCATCTTGATTATCATCTCACAATGGAAAATTATCTTGCAGCTAAAAAAAGACTATTTACAATGTGTAAAACAGCAATTGTTAACAGCGATGATGAATACTGTTCACAGTTAATAGATGGACTTGATTGTAAAATTGTTTCATATTCTTTAAGCGACAATTCAACATACAGTGCAAAGGCAATAAAATATTACCCTGCAAGCGTTGAATATGAGCTTGTAAGTGATAGTATTTTAAACCACATAAAATTTAATACGGGTGGAAAATTCAGCGTTTATAATTCTATGTGCGCCGCCGTAACAGGCTTAGAACTTGGATTGCCTATAAAAACAATCACTAATGCACTTGCTGACATTTCCGGTGTAAAGGGTAGGGCAGAATCAGTGCCAACAGGCCGCGATTTTACGGTAATTATAGATTACGCTCACACTCCTGACGGATTAAAAAATATTTTAAAAACCTTTAAAGAATGTGAAAAAAATCGTGTTATTGCGTTATTTGGTTGCGGCGGTGATCGTGATAAAACAAAACGACCTATTATGGGCAAGATTGCTACGCGTTATGCCGATTATGTTATAGTTACAAGCGACAACCCTCGTAGCGAAGATCCCGAAGAAATTATAAAGGATATACTTGTAGGAACCGAGGGCACCACTACACCCGTAAAGGCAATCAGTAATAGAATTGAGGCAATAAAGTTTGCCGTATCAATGGCACAAAGCGGTGATATAATTGTTCTTGCGGGAAAGGGACACGAAACCTATCAGATACTTCGTGATGGTACGATACATCTTGATGAACGAGAAATAGTGCGTGATGCTTTAAACGGACTTTAAAACACAAGAATTTTAAGAGGGGAAATCTATGAAAGATTATACTTCAGTTGTTGTAGCAATTATTTCATTTGCTGTTACAGCGCTATTAGGATTTATTGTAATTCCATATCTTCGAAAACTAAAATTTGGGCAAACTATTCTTGAAATAGGACCCAATTGGCATAAGGATAAGCAGGGAACTCCTACTATGGGCGGTGTTATGCTTGTTGTAGGTGTGATATTATCAATGGCGATGGGATTTGCATTTTCATATCTTACAAACGGTGACTACGCTTCCGAAATGTCAGATCCGTATCATTTGGTAATACTGCTTGCAGGCGTTATAATGTCAATTTGTATGTGTGCCATTGGTTTTTTTGATGATTACATTAAGGTTGTAAAAAAACGAAATTTAGGGCTTACTGCAAAGCAAAAAACCTTTATGCAACTGCTTGTTTCTGCAGCATATCTTGTAACATTGGCACTTTGCGGTATGCACACAACATATATACCTTTTATTGGTAATGTAAGCATTACAAATGGTGCAGGTTTACTGTTTTGGCCCATCGCGCTTATGTTTATTTACGGTTTTACAAATGCTGTAAATCTTACCGATGGTCTCGACGGTTTAGCATCAAGCGTTACGTTGGTTGTTGCTTGCGCTTTTATGCTGGCTTCGGGTAGAATGGGTATTGGCTTTGCAAACAGTCTTTCTGCTGCATTAGCAGGCGCCTGTGCAGGTTTTATTGTATGGAATTCAAAACCCGCCAAGGTATTTATGGGAGATACAGGTTCAATGTTTTTAGGTGGTATGGTAGTAGCACTATCATTTAGCATAGAAAGACCAATATTATTACTTATTATGGGTTGCGTTTACTTAATAGAGGCATTATCGGTAATGCTGCAGGTTGCATATTTTAAAAAGACAAAAAAGCGTTTGTTTAAAATGGCGCCGCTACATCATCATTTTGAAATGAGCGGTTTTTCTGAACAAAAGGTTGTAATTTTGTTCTCTTTTATAGCTTTTATTGGTTGTTTTATAGCGTTGCTTTCAATTGTTTTTAATTGGTAATTCATAAAAAAATATATAAGGAGGAAAGGAAATATGGCAAAGGTAAATTCTAAGACTAAAAAATTTAGTCTTGTACAAAAAGGCAAACTTGATATTACCTTTCTTTCTTTTGTGCTGATATTACTTACTATTGGATTGGTTATGCTGTTCTCTGCAAGCTATGCATACTCTTTAGAGTATTATGATAACAGCTATAAATTTATAATACGTCAATCATTATTTGCAGGCGCAGGCATTATTGCAATGTTTTTTACTTCTCGAATTAATTATCATGTTTGGCAAAAATTAAGTCCTTATGTGTTTTTTGTTACATTAGCATTGCTTGGTGTTTTGCTTTTGTTGCCGCCCATGGTAAGCGGAATGTCGGTAAAACGTTGGTTTGCAATAGGTTCGTTAACATTTCAGCCGTCAGAAATAGCCAAGTTTGCAATCGTGATACTATTTGCCGCGTTAATTGCGGCGAATCATAAATCAATGAAAGACTGGAAATTTATAGGTGGGTTGTTAGCGGCTTTAGTTGTTACTTGTGTGCTTGTTATGCTTGAGCCGCATCTGTCTGCAACCTTGCTTATTGCCGCTATAGGAATAATTTTAATTATTATAGGCGGACTTGACTATAGAATTATTATAGCAGGTATTGTTGCAGTGGTTGCCGTTGCTGCCTTTGCAATACTTAATCAATCTACAGGTATTATAAGCTATGGTGGTGACCGCATAAAATATTGGCTTGACCCATGGGCAGACCCCACAGGAGAAGGATTTCAAACTATACAGTCGCTTTTGGCAATCGGTTCAGGCGGTATTTTAGGTAGGGGAATCGGTCAGTCAAGGCAAAAATATCTTTGGGTTCCTGAGCCTCATAATGATTTTATATTTTCTATAGTATGTGAAGAGTTGGGTCTTATAGGCGCAGTGGTTATAATTATACTTTTTGCCTTGCTTGTTTGGCGCGGCTTTACAATAGCTATGCGCGCTAAAGATAAATTTGGTTCATTGCTTTCTATAGGTCTTACGTTTCAGGTAGGTCTTCAGGCAATGCTTAATATTTGGGTTGTAACAAATACAATGCCAAATACAGGTATAAGTTTACCTTTTTTTAGCTACGGTGGTACATCTTTACTTATATTGCTTGCAGAAATGGGTATAGTTCTTTCGGTATCGCGTGCTTCAAATATTGAAAAATAATCAGGAGGAAAGATATATGCATATTTTATTTGCCGGTGGCGGAACAGCAGGTCATATTAACCCTGCACTTGCTATTGCAGGGTATATAAGAGAAAAACATCCCGACGCGCATATAAGCTATATAGGTACTTCCGATAAATTAGAATCAAAGCTTGTTCCTGAGGCTGGATACAATTTTCGTACAATATCGGTTGCGGGTTTTCAGCGCAAGATTAACCTAGAGAATATTATAAAAAATATTTCGGCTGCCACAAAGGCGCTTACCTCATCTGTGACGGCGCGTAAAATTTTAAAAGAAATACAGCCTGATATTGTTATAGGTACTGGCGGATATGTAAGTGGTCCCGTTTTGCGCGAGGCAACAAAGCTTGGAATAAAGACTGCCATTCACGAGCAAAATGCATACCCAGGCGTTACTACTAAAATGTTAGCTCCAAATGTTGATGTTGTAATGCTTGCAATGCCCGAGGCTGAAAAATATCTAAAACTTAAGAAAAAACCATATGTTACGGGTAATCCGGTTCGCAGTGAGCTTTTAAAAATAACACGCGAGCAAGCGCGTGCAAAATTAGGTTTTGATAATGAAAAGCCAATGATATTATCGTTTGGCGGTTCACTTGGTGCTATGAGAATAAATCAAGCTGTATCGGGACTTGTTAAATGGCATAACGGTACCGATAAGTTTTACCACATACACGGAACCGGTAAGTCTGGGTATAATGGTTTTATCAATAATTTTGCAGGGATAGAACTGTCAGATAAGGTTGATATAAGAGAATATATCAGTGATATGGATGTTTGTATGGCAGCGGCCGATCTTATAATATGCCGCGCTGGCGCAATAACGCTTAGCGAATTGCTTGCTTGCGCAAAACCAGCCATTCTTATTCCATCACCCTATGTTGCTGAAAATCATCAGTTTCATAATGCAATGACCTTAAAGCGTATAGGCGCAGCTGAAATTATAGAAGAAAAAGATTTAAACAGTGAAATATTAATTGATACTGTATCAAACCTTATAGAAAACAAGTCACGCTTAAATGCAATGAGTGATGCAGCGCAAAAAGGCGCTATTAAGGATGCAAATGAACGTATTTATGAAATTATAATGAAACTTTATACAAATGCATAATTAAAATAGCAAATTTTTAAGTTTTGCATAATATGACATTGTAACACCATTCTGTTTCAGGGGGTAGTAAACAATGTCAGAATTAGTAGTAAACGGCGGCAATAAACTATACGGCGAAATAAATGTGCAGGGGGCAAAAAACAGTGCGTTACCAATTATTGCGGCAACGGTACTGTGTAAGGGCAGCAGTGTAATACATAATTGTCCTAATTTATCAGACGTAGATGCTGCAATTAATATTTTAAAGCACTTAGGTTGTAAATGTTGTTATTATAAAAATACACTTACCGTTAACACAAACACACTTATTTGCAATCAAATACCAGATAATCTTATGCGCGAAATGCGCTCTTCAGTAATTTTTTTAGGTGCTATGCTTGGTAAATGCAAAAGCGCTGTTATAAGTAGTCCTGGTGGATGTGAATTAGGTCCTAGACCCATTGATCTACACATTTTAGCTCTAAAAAGATTGGGCGCTAATGTAAACGAAAAACACGGATTAATTGAATTTACTGCGCCAAATGGATTAAAGGGAGCCGATATTTATTTGTCATTTGCAAGTGTGGGGGCTACCGAAAACATAATTCTTGCGGCTTGTACTGCCAGTGGCATTACCGTAATTCATAATGCTGCCAAAGAACCCGAAATTTGTGACCTTGCAAATTTTTTAAATTCGTGTGGTGCAAAGATATACGGTTGTGGAACTGATACTATTACTGTTTGTGGCGTTGATAGTTTAGGTTGCTGTACACATACTGTAATACCCGATCGTATTGCGGCGGCAAGCTATATGGCGGCTACGGCTATAACGGGCGGTGAAATTGTTTTAAATAATACGATTCCATCTCACATAACAGCAATTAATTCTGTTTTTGAAGATGCAGGATGTAAAATATACAGCGATAACAAAAAAATTAGTATTAAGGCGCCGCAACGACTATCACGTGTTTCTACCGTTCGTACGGCAGTACATCCAGGTTTTCCAACCGATGCAGGACCATTGGTTATAGCAATGTTATCATTGTCGCGTGGCACCAGCATAATTGTAGAAAATATTTTTGAAAATAGATTTCGTTATATTGATGAGCTAAAGCGACTTGGTGCCAACATAAAGGTTGAGGGTAGAGTTGCCATTGTAGAGGGTAAAAAAACACTATCTGCGGCACCTTGTAAATGCACCGACCTACGAGGAGGAGCTGCTTTGGTTGTTGCAGCGCTTGCTGCAAATGGAACTACGGTTATAGGTGATATTCATCATATAAAACGTGGATACGAAAATATAGTTCAAAATTTATCGGTTTTGGGCGCAGACATTAAAGAAGTATAAAGGAATGTGAAATTAATGCAGTCGGATGTAAACAAGCGCAGACGAGAGCGACAAAAGAAAATAAGACGCAAAAGATTAAAAACGGCATTTGTGTTTTTTATTATAATTACATTGGTTACACTTGCAATTATGTGTTTTACAATTTTCTTTCCAATAAAGCGAATTAATGTTTCGGGTAGTAAAATATATTCTAAGTCTGAAATTATAAAGGCTTCAAAACTTACTACTGCCGATAATTTGTTTGTTATATCTGAGGATGATATTCAAAATAAAATTAGAAAAACCTTACCATATATAGATGATGTAAAACTAAAGCGCGTTTTACCCGATGCAGTGATTTTGACTGTAACTGATGCTACTGAATATGCTTATTATTTATCGGGTGATAAGTACTATATTTTAAGCAGCAACGGATATATTTTAAAAGAACAATCAGACACTCCTGAAAATGTGTTTGAAATTTTTACAAGTGGCATAGATGGAAGCGTTGGCGAAAAAGCAAAATATAAAAGTGAACAAGAACAAGAACTGGTAAATACACTTATCACAGCTTTAAAAAAGCAAAAAATAAATATTGATAAAATTGATGTTAGCAATATTTTGCAAATAAGTCTTGAGGTTGAGGGAAGATTTACTGTGGTGTTGGGTAATGCTGATTACACCGCCGAAAAAATAGCTCATTTATCGGGTATGATTAAGTCTATAGGTGACCGTAGCGGTAAGATAAATTTGAGTATGTGGACCCATGATAACAGTCAAGGAAGCTTTGTTGAAAACAAATCATAAAAAAAGTTACAATTTTGTAAGAAAAACTATTGAAATTTGTTTTTACTTGTGATATTATGTATTTGTATATTAATGCGTATCACTATAATACTTATATAAAGACGGAGGAATTTTAAAATGCCATTCGAAGTTGCAGAAGAAATGGAAAATGTAGTACAAATTAAGGTAGTTGGCGTTGGTGGTGGCGGCGGTAACGCTGTTAACCGCATGGTAGCTGCTGGTGTTCGCGGTGTTGAGTTTATTGCAATTAACACCGATAAGGCAGCACTCTTTCTTTCAAAAGCCGACACAAAAATTCAAATTGGTGAAAAATCAGCCGCAGGTATGGGCGCAGGCGGCAATCCCGACAACGGCCGTGTAGCTGCCGAAGAATCACGCGATGAAATTGCAGCAGCTCTTCGTAGCGCTGATATGATATTCATAACTGCAGGTATGGGCGGTGGCACAGGTACCGGTGCAGCACCTGTTGTAGCAGCAATAGCTAAAGAACTCGGTATTCTTACTGTTGGTATCGTAACTAAGCCCTTTAATTTTGAGGGTAAAAAGCGTATGGCACAGGCAGAATCTGGTATTGCAGCTCTTGGTGAGCAGGTTGACAGCCTTGTTGTTATTCCTAATGAAAGACTGCAGTTTGTTTCTGAACAAAAGATTACATTTAAAAATGCATTTAATATTGCCGATGATGTTCTTCGCCAAGGCGTTCAGAGCATATCAGAGCTTATTAACGTTACAGCACTTGTTAACCTTGACTTTGCTGACGTTAAGGCTATTATGGCTGATGCAGGTTATGCACATATGGGTGTTGGCGTGGCAACCGGTCGCGATAAGGCTGAACAGGCTGCACGCATGGCCATTACAAGCCCACTTATTGAAACCTCAATGGATAACGCTCGCGGTGTTATTATAAGCATCACCGGTTCTGATGACATTACTCTTGAAGAGGTTACACAGGCTTCAACAATTATTTCTGAAATGGCACATCCTGATGCTACAATTATTTGGGGTGCACAGATTGACGAAAGCATTGAAGACACTATTCGTGTTACAGTTGTAGCAACCGGCCTTGGTGATGACAAGAGAAACGACAAGAAGGATGATCTTGCTGCATTACTTGGCGACACAGGTGATGATGGTGATGACAACTTTGGTTCTGTTTTAAAATTCTTTGATAATAACAACTAATAATTTTGTTATACATAAAGCCTGACAGCATTTGCTGTCAGGCTTTTTATAATGTTAAATAAAGCAGTGCGCTTATGGCGCACTGCTTTATTTGTATACAATTATAAATTATTTTCCTTAGCAATAAATTCTTTTACAAAATCATCATCTGCAATTTCAGGATATGCAGACCAAAGTCTATCAATTTCTTCTGCTTGACCAACCGATAAAATCTCGTTTGGATTAAGACAGTGTAGACTTGTCATAATACCTTGCTTTTTAAGCACATAGTGAAGACCGGGTATGCAGCCTGCAAAACGGTTAGCAACGTCAAAAACAGCTCCATTTGCCTCGGTAAGATGTTCAGCAACCGTGAGCAGTGATGCGTCAATTGTTTTGCTTTCGCGGCATTCGCAGCAGCGATTAAATATTTCTACTGCGCGATTGGTCCAAACAGACCATTGACCCAAAAGACCGCCTACAAAATATTTGGTCTTACCGTTATGCTCAAATGGAGTTAAAAGATCCATAACTATATGGTCATCGTTTCCTGTGTAAAGAGCAACTTCATCAACACGAGAAGATTGCATAACACCTTTTACAAGGTCTTGTGTACGGTAGCGATCAAAGCAAGCACATTTAATAGCTACTACATTGGGTATATCAGCAAGCTTTCGCCAATAATCCTTTGACAACTTACGTCCGCCAACAGCTTCTTGAAGATAAAAACCAATAACAGGCATTATTTTTGCAACGGCACGTGTACGCTCAAGCAATTGTTCTTCAGACCAGTGATTAAGCCCACCTGGACTTAATAGTACGGCATCAAAGCCAAGATCTTTAGTGAGCTGCGCTTCGGCACACGCCTGTTCTGTTTCTCCACACACACCTGATATACGAACCAATACCTTGCCGGTTTCTGCCTCGAATTTTTCCATTTCTGAAATTGCGGTTTCAAGCACTGTACTAAAAAGGTTATGCTCAGGATCGCGGATTTCAAACTGTGTGCTGTGAACAGCGGCTGCAACACCACCTGAACCTGCATGCATATAATAGCGTACCATACGACGCTGAGCGGCTTCATCAAATTTACGATTTGAATCTAATGCCAACGGAATTGCGGGAATGACTGTTCCATTATGTAAAATTTGTAGAGCTTTTTCGTGTCTGTTCATTAGTATTTACCGTTCCTTTCTTCAAAATGGGTGGGCTTGCCAAGACTTCTGCCACCTTGTAACAGCCATTCGGCCTGCCATTCTATAAGTGTGTCAAGACTTGCAGTGGGGTAGCCAAAAAGACTAAACATTTTTCCTGCATTGTTAAGATATGCGGTATCGGCTTCGTCACCTATAAAGCTTACTTCCTTGCCAAGAAGTGCGGCGAGTTTTGTCGCTGTATTTTTTACACCTGCGGTTTCAGGACCTGTAACGTTTACAATATTCATATCTTGGCTGGTATGTAAAAGCAAGCGGATTGCCGCCTCGTTTGCGTCCTTTTGCCAAATGCAGTTAAAGCTGGGCATTGCTGCAAGATTTATTGGGGTACCAGATAAAATACTTTGTGAAATATCGTGGAGTACACCATAGCGTAGATCTATAGCATAGTTAAGTCGCATAATGCACACAGATGTTCCAAGCGCTTTTGCAGCATACTCAAATGCGCGTTCACGTGCAAGACACGACATTGGGTATTCGCCAACAGGCATAGGATTTACATCTTCGGTAACTCCACCGCTACAAGTAGGCACCTTTGGATATAGGTTACCGCTTGAAAATACCACAATATTAGATTTAGAAAATCTTTTTGCTGTCATACATGGAAGCCATGAATTCATACCCCAGGTGAGATATTCGCTACCATCGGTGCCAAATTTTCGTCCAGCCATAAAAATGATGTTTTTACAGTCGGGAAGCGACTCAAGCGCACCGTCTTTAAGCAAATCAGCGCATATAACGGTAACACCCTCATTTTCAAGTTGCGATATTAATTCCTTGTCAGAAAAACGCGAAACTGCGTAAATCTTTTTGTTAATACCTGATGCCTTTATGGCTTTTGCAGCAAGTGTGCAAATATCGGGTCCCATTTTACCGCCTGCACCCAAAACCATAATGTCACCCTCGATTTTTGCAATGTCATCAATAAGATCTTGCGAGGGAGTGGTAAGCATTTTTGTTAAGATTTCTTCGTTCCAGTTAATGTTACTCATTTTGATTCTCCTTTTATAATAATTAATTATTGTTACATAAATAGGCTGTGATAAGCTGGGTTGTGTGTTGTTTTCGTTGTTCTATTATTTGTTTATCGGTAAGGTCTGTGTGAAAAAGCTTTGAAAGGGTATATTGGTTTGAAAAATTTGCAAAGCACGTAGTAATCATTGAAAGTACAAGCTGATATGAGTCAATATCTTTACGGAATATTCCGTCGATTTTACCTTTTTCAATAGCGTTTATAAAATGCTGTATAGTTTTACGTTCTATTGTTGTTGATTCAAGCTCTTGCAAATATTTACCCTTGTTTAAGTTTTCCCACATAAGAATATTTACAAAGTTAGGGTTACTTTGCAAAAAATCAAAGTAACTTGAAACGATTTTTTTAATTAAATCTTTACCGCTGAGGTTTTGCTTTACCAATGCTTTTTCTACCTTTTCCATCTTAGAATAGGTGTTAAGCAAAACCTGTTTATAAAGCCCTTCTTTATCGCCAAAGTAAGCATAAATCATACGTTTATTAAGATCTGATTGCTTGGCAATTTCATCTACACGGGCGCCCCAAAAGCCTTTTTGGGCAAATTCGTGTTCTGCTGCGGTTAGAATAGCAGCTTGGCTTTTTAAAGGATTTCGTTCTTTCATTTTAAGTCCTCCTGCCAATTATGCGTAGCAATTTTAATCCAAAGCTGTACGCCCATAGTTAAAGATTCTTGCGGTACAAAAAATGCTTCGTTATGAAGCGGTGGTGTATTACCAATGCCCAACCACAGCATAACCGATGGCGCAAATTGACTGTAGTATGAAAAATCTTCTGCAGCGAGTGTCGGCTGCGCTGTGTTATTAACATTAAAGTCGCCGTTAATCAGCGTCAAAACAATGCGTTCATCATTACAAACAGGCGGACACCCTCCATCAAAGGTGACTTCAGCCGTTGTTCCGTAACGTGTGGCAATATCGTTAGCCGTATTTTTAAGCAATTGTTTTATATTATCTTGGTATTTAGTTGAATAGGTGCGTATGGTGCCGTAAAGCTCCGATTTATCGGGGACAATATTGTGTGAATCACCGCTATTAATGCTACCGCAAAACAGCAAAGTGTTGTCGTCGGCAGCGGTTGATTTAATATAGGGCAGTGCGGCTGCCATATCCACTGCCGACAGCAAAGCATTATGCCCAAGATTTTGTTGCGAGCAGTGGCAGCTTTTACCAAAAAACTTTATACGAAAAACATCACTTGATGCCATCAAAGGTCCGGATTTTGTTGCTATAGTACCAAGGGGTATTTGTGGCCACACGTGCATAGCGAAGCTTGCAATCAAGTTATTTGGAATAACACCATCTGCTATCGCAGCTGCAGCGCCCTTAGTGGTTTCCTCAGCGCTTTGAAATAAAAATCGAATATTATGTGGTAGTTTTTTATCGCTTAGTAAAGAAATCGTTTCTAAAAGCATAGCAGTGTGTGCATCATGCCCACAAGCGTGCATAACACCAACATTTTGTGACGAGTAGGATAAACCGCTGTTTTCATTAATAGGAAGCGCATCAATATCGGCGCGAAGCAGTATCCAGGGTAGTGAACTGTCAACAACTAAATCGGCATAAACGCTTGTACCGCCTATTAAGTGTGGCGTATAACCCATTTTATTAAGCGTATTATATATGTACTGTGAAGTTTTAATCTCTTTACCCGAAACCTCAGGCATTTTATGTAAAATTTTATAATGTGTTAACGCAAGGGACATAGTGACACCTCCAATAAGTAACTGTTTAGTTACTTGAATCATAACACATTATTTTTATTTTGTCAAGACCTAACAATGAATTTTTAAATTTGGGCATAAATACAGGGTGACTCGTGTGAGTCACCCTTTATTTATGCTGTATGGATAAAATTTAGCAACCGCAACCGTTATTTGAGCAAGAATTGCAACCGCAACCGTTGTCGCCATTGTTACCGCAGCAGCAGAACAAGAGGATAAGGATGATTATCCAAGTACAACCGCAACCACCAAAGCCATTATTACACATAATCAAGACCTCCTTTTT
>JAZNSJ010000007.1:0-15824 GCA_045591155.1 Acutalibacteraceae bacterium
ACGAATAACTTTAGAAAGGTGAGTGGTCTTGACCGCTCACTTTTGTTTTGGAGGAATGACAATGGCAAGTATAGCCGACAAGGTTTATGACCTTGTAAAGCCTACGGTCGAGTCGTGTGGTGTAACGCTTTGGGATGTTCGTTTTGTAAAAGAGGGCGCGTCATATTATTTGCGTATTTTTATTGATAAGCCTGAGGGTATAAGCATTAATGACTGTACCGATGTGTCGCACGCAATTGACCCCGTGATTGACGAGGCCGACCCCATTGACGGTTCATATTATTTAGAGGTATGCTCACCAGGCACCGACCGAGAGCTAAGCCGTGCTCATCATTTTGAATACGGTCTTGGTAAAGAGATAACGGTAAAGCTGTTTAAAGCAATAGATGGCAAAAAAGAATTTACCGGCATACTCAAGAAATATGACGGCAATTTAACGGTTGAAATTGATGGTACGGAGACAATTTTTGAAAAGGGTGGCTTTTCAAAGGTTTATATATTTGAAACACTGTAAAATATAATAAGGATAGAGGTAATTACAAAATGGCACGAGTAAAAATGACAGCAAAGGAAAAGAAAAGCAACAAAGAATTTTTTGAAGCACTTAAGCTTATGGAGCAAGAAAGAGGTATCCCTTGTGAGTTTATAGCTGACAAAATTTCAGAGGCAATCACAGTAGCTGCCCGTAAAGATTACGGCGGAAATGATATTGTGTCTTGCATTATTGACGTTGAAAATGAAATTTTCTCGGTTACCGCACGTAAAGAAATTGTAGATGAGGTTGAAAATCCCTATACACAAATCAGCCGTGAGGATGCTATTGCAATAGATGCAAAATCGGTAGAAAACGGATTTGTAGATATTAAGCTTGATCCTAAAAAGTTTGGTAGAATAGTAGCCCAAAACTCTAAAAACAATTTCCGTCAGGGTGTTAAAGAGGCAGAACGCGGTCAGGCACTGGCAGAGTTTCAGAGCCATAACCGCGAGGTTGTAACAGCACTTGTTAAGCGTGTTGATCCTAAAACAGGCAACGCCGTTGTTGAAATCGGTCATAACGAGGCTGTACTACCCCGCGCCGAGCAGGTTCCTGATGAGGTTATAAATGAGGGCGATCACATTAAGGTTTATGTTGTAGATGTAAAAGAGACCGAGCGTGGTCCGCGTATAATGCTTTCACGTACGCATCCAGGTCTTGTTAAACGTTTATTTGAAACCGAGGTTCCCGAAATATTTGACGGCACTATCGAAATTAAATCAATTTCACGTCAAGCAGGCGCCCGTACAAAAATGGCAGTGTGGTCTGAAAACACAGAAATTGACGCCATAGGCGCTTGTATAGGTCAGCGCGGAGCACGTGTAAATAATATTGTTGAAGAGCTTGCCGGCGAAAAGATTGACATTGTAAAATATAGCGAAGACCCTGTAGAATTTATCAGTGAGGCACTGTCACCTGCAAAGGTTGTATCGGTATCAATACAGAGCGCCGACCCCAAGGTTTGTGTTGTGCGTGTTCCCGAATCACAACTGTCACTTGCTATTGGCAACAAGGGTCAAAATGTTCGCCTTGCAGCAAAGCTTACAGGCTGGAAAATAGACATCCATCCCGAAAGTGGATTTTTCGGTGAATAATTAAAGGGGAGTTTTAATTTTGGCAACAAAAAAGATACCGCTTCGAATGTGCATAGGTTGCAGAGAAATGAAGCCAAAAGCAGAGCTTTACCGTATAGTTAAAACACCTAACGGTCAAATTGTTATAGACAAAACAAATAAACTTTCAGGTCGTGGCGCATATATTTGTAAATGCGGAGACTGTCTTAAAAAAGCTGAAAAGATAAATGCATTAGCGCACACCTTTTCACAGCCTATAGATAAGGAAATATATTCACGGCTTACCGAGGAGTGTGAAAATCCTTGAACGACAAGATTTTGACACTTTTAGGGTTTGCCTCAAAAGCGGGAAAACTCTCTTACGGTTTTGATGCCGTAAAAACCGCACTTACACAAGGCAAAAGTAAATTAGTGCTGATGGCAAATGACATATCGCCAAAATCACAAAAAGAGGTTGTGTTTTACGGTAGTAAATTTAAAACCGAGTCTGTGGTTTTGGATATGTACGATATGGAAGCTCTTTCACACGCTGTGGGAAGAAAATGCGGAATAATATCGGTAAATGATGGTTCGTTTGCGCAGGGATTAACATCAGCAATTAACAGTAGGGAGGAACTTAAATGATAAGTAGATATAAGATTAGTGATTTAGCTAAGGATTTTAATATGCCTTCAAAGGAGCTTATAGCACTTGTTAGCACACTTACAGGTGAAGAGAAAAAATCTTCAACCGTGCTGATTGAAAACGAGATTGCTATGGTGTTTGTTGCGCTTACAAAGAAAAACGCCGTTAAAAGCTTTGATGAATATTTTGCAATGGGCGCCGAAACACGCGCTGCCGCAGCAAAGAAAAGACAGGATGAAAAGGATAAAAAGCTTGCTGAGCAAATGGCTATTCTTGAACAGTTAAAGGCTGCAGCAGCCGCTGCAGAGGGTAAAGCGCCCGACAAAAAGCCTGAGCCAAAGGCTCAAGAAAAGTCCGCTAAGGCGCCCGACAAAAAGCCTGAGCCTAAAAAGGAAAACAAACCTGAAGCAAAGCCTGAAAATAAAAAGGTTGAACCTAAAAAGGAGCAGCCTAAAGCACAGGCTCCTAAAAAGGAAGAGCCTAAAAAGCCCGAAAAGAAAGAAACCAAGCCGTATGACGGTCCGCTTGTTGCTCCACCTAAAAAGGAAAAGAAACCGGGCGAAGCTCCTAACCGCGGTCCTGCACAGCTTCGTCACGTTGACACACGTACCTCTAACGTTAATATCGAAAAATATAATGAAAAATATGAAAACATCGCGCCTGCAAATTCTATGCGCGATAATTTCTCACGCAAGCAAAAAATTAAGCAAAAATCACAGGATTACCGTCGTCCACAAGGCGCAAAGCGTGAGACCGAGGCAGATAAACTGCGCCGTATGCAGCTTGAACGCATAAAGAAAACACCAATTACAGTAACTGTTGGTGAAGAAATTACAGTAGGCGAACTTGCTGCTGCTATGAAAAAAACAGCGGCAGAGGTTATAAAAGAGCTGCTTAAGCTTGGTATGATGGCTACCGTTAATCAGGTTATAGATTACGATACGGCCGAAATCGTTGTTACCGAAATGGGCGCTAAAATTGAGCGTGCCGTTGTGGTTACTATTGAGGAAAAGATTATGGACGTAACCGAGGATGCCGCCGAGGATTTAAAACCACGTAGCCCTGTTGTAGTTGTTATGGGTCACGTTGACCACGGTAAAACCTCATTGCTTGACGCTATTCGTGATACCGCGGTTACCAATACTGAGGCGGGCGGTATTACACAGCATATAGGTGCTTACCGCGTAAAATGCAAGGATCAGGATATTACATTCCTTGATACGCCCGGTCACGCAGCCTTTACTGCAATGCGTCAACGCGGAGCAATGGCTACAGATATTGCTATTTTGGTTGTTGCGGCAGATGACGGTATTATGCCACAAACTATCGAGGCTATAAATCACGCTAAGGCTGCCGAGGTTCAGATAATTGTTGCTATAAATAAAATGGATAAACCTGAGGCTAATCCAGATAGAATTATGCAACAGCTTACCGAGCATGAACTCGTTCCGGAGGAATGGGGCGGCGATATAATATGTGTTCCTGTATCGGCAAAAACACATAATGGTATAGATACTTTACTTGAAAACGTACTGCTTGTAGCCGAAATGCTCGAGCTTAAGGCCAACCCCGACCGTCGCGCTAAAGGTGTTGTTATTGAGGCGCGTCTTGATAAGGGCCGTGGCCCTGTTGCTACCTTGCTTGTGCAAAATGGTACGCTTAACGCGGGCGATATTATTGTTGCGGGTACTGCTGTTGGTAGGGTTAGACAAATGACCGACGAAAACGGTAAGGTTGTAAAGACTGCAGGTCCGTCAGTTCCTGTTGAGATTACAGGTCTTGCCGAAACACCCGATGCAGGCGACGGTTTTGATGCCGTATCTGACGAGCGTTTGGCACGTGAGCTTGTAGAGCAACGTAAAGAAAAAATTAAAAATGAGTTGTTTAGCGCTAAAGAAAAGGTTACACTTGATAATCTGTTTAGTCAGTTAAGCGAGGGTGACCTTAAAGAACTTAATGTTATAGTTAAGGCTGACGTTCAGGGTAGCGTAGAGGCTGTTAAGGATAGCCTCCAAAAGCTATCTAATGAAGAGGTTAAGGTAAGCGTTATTCACGGTGGCGTAGGCGCTATTAACGAGTCTGATATTATGCTTGCTCAAGCATCGGGAGCTATTGTTGTAGGCTTTAATGTTCGTCCCGATGCAGTGGCTAAGTCAACAGCCGACCGTGATGGTGTAGATGTTCGTACCTACCGTGTAATATACGATTGCATCGAAGAAATTGAAGCCGCTATGAAGGGTATGCTGGCGCCCAAGTTCCGTGAAAATATACTTGGCACCGTCGAAGTTCGTGATACCTACAAGATTTCAAACGTTGGTACAATAGCAGGTTGCCATGTAACAAACGGTAAGGTAACCCGTGCATGCCAAATTCGTGTTGTTCGCGACGGCATTGTAATTAGTGAGGATTCTATCAAATCACTTCGTCGTTTTAAAGATGACGTAAAAGAGGTAGCACAGGGATACGAATGTGGTATAGGTCTTGAAAAATTTGCCGATATTAAAGAAGGCGACATATTTGAAGCCTTTATTATGGAGGAATATAAAGACTAATGGCTGGATTTAAAATTAATCGAGTAACAAGTGATATAAGACTTTGCCTTTCAGAGCTTTTGCGTGAGGTAAAGGATCCCCGTGTAAGTAAAATGCTAAGCATTGTAAAACTTGATATTTCGGGCGATATGTCTTATGCCACTGTTTATGTGAGCGCAATAGAAGGCAGCGAAAAAACCGCAGAATCTGTAAAGGCATTAAACAAGAGCGCGGCGGGTTATATCCGCCGCGAGTTAGGCGCAAGGCTTAAACTTCGCAAGGTGCCTGAGCTTCGCTTTGTTGCTGATAATTCAATCGAAAACAGCGCTCATATTTCTAAAATTATCGAGTCTTTTGACAAATAAATGTTAAAGGATGTCACGAAAGGAAGTGACAAATTGTGAACAGCTGCATAGAATTCACCTTAAAAGATACAGTAAAATTCTTAAAAAAGAATGATAACTATATTATTTTAACCCACGCTTCTCCCGACGGCGACACATTAGGCGCAGGCTATGCTTTATATTACGGGCTAAAGCAGCTCGGTAAAAGCGCCGAGGTAATTTGTCCGGATGTTATACCTAATAATTACTCGTATTTTCTATGCGATACCGACCACATAAGACGTGAAAATGCTACTATAATAGCCGTAGATATTGCTGACAAGCGACTGCTTGGCGCTTTAGAGGATGAATTTGGCACGATGGTTGATCTTAATATTGACCATCACATTACAAACACAAGATATGCTAAGTCGCTTTACCTTGATGCTGGCGCCTCTGCTACTTGTGAGATTATATACGATTTATTGTGCGAATTAAGGGTAAAACTTAACGATACAATAGCAAAGGCGCTTTACACAGGAATTGCTACCGACACAGGCTGTTTTAAATATTCGTGTGTTACTGCCAAAACACATAAAATAGCGGCAGCTTTATACGAGTATAATATTGAAGCTGATGTCATTAATAAAGTAATGTTTGACACAAAAAGCAAAAACTTACTTACCCTTGAACGAATGGTGCTTGATACGGCAGAATACCATTTTGACGATAGATGTATGATGTTAACAATTACTGCCGCTATGCAACAAAAAACCGGTTGCAGTGGACCCGACCTTGAGGGAATAACCGCAATTTCTCGCACGGTAGAGGGCGTTATGGCGGGTGTTACCATAAAGCAAACAGGTAGCGATACCTATAAGGCATCACTTAGAACATACGATCCGTTAAATGCTTCACAAATTTGCAAAAAATTAGGCGGTGGCGGTCATAAAAATGCGGCAGCAGCCATTCTTTGTGGCAGTTTAGAAGACGTAAAGGTTAAAATTCTTGATGCGATAAAGCAGCAAATGGAGGAAACCAATGCTTGGACTTCTACTGCTCGATAAATCGCAAGGCATAACATCTTTTGGTGCGGTGGCGCGCATAAAAAGACTAACGGGCGAAAAGCGTATAGGTCACACTGGAACGCTTGACCCAATGGCAACGGGCGTATTGCCTATACTTATAGGCAGAGCAACCGTTTTATCACAATATCTCATTGATGCCAATAAAAGCTATAGCGCTACAATAAAGCTTGGTATTGATACCGATAGTTGCGATATTACGGGTAATGTTATATCAAAAAGTGATGTACAATGTGACGATTTAGCTATAGAAAATGTGTTAAAACAATTTTTTGGCAAGCAAATGCAGACACCACCTATTTATAGCGCAATAAAGCAAAACGGTGTACGTATGTACGAGCTTGCGCGAAAGGGCGAGGTAGTAGATATACCCGCCCGCGAAATAGAAGTTTTTTCACTAACTAAAGCTTCACGTTTAAATGAGCAAAATGAATTTGATATAGACTGCACCGTTTCAAAAGGAACCTATATTAGATCACTTTGTCGTGATATTGGTAAAAAATTGGGTTGCGGCGCAACACTTACAAGACTTTGCCGCAAGGCTACAGCAGGCTTTACACTTGATAAATGCGTAAAATTAGATAACCTCACACCTGAAAATATAGATGATTATATTTTACCGTGTGATTTAGCTGTAGATTATATGCCCAAAATACAGATAAGTGAAAAACAAGCGGTGCGTTTTTGTAATGGCGGACAGCTTAGTTTGGATAGAATTAAATATGAAAAATTTACTGATAATACACATTACCGTGTGTATTACGGTGAAAAATTTTTAGGTTTAGGTCTTGCTCTTACACAACAAAATATTTTAAAAATAGAGTGTTTGGTAGATAGGTAGGTGTAAAAATGAAAACTGCAATAGTGTTAGGCACCTTTGACGGTTTGCATGCGGGTCACCGCGCTGTTATAGAAAAAGCGGCAGGCTTTTTTAGTATTGCAGTTACATTTGATATACCGCCCAAAAGTATTATCACGGGTGAGCCGCAATTATTAATTTTACCCCAAGACCGAACAAACCGTCTTAAACAGCTTGGCATAAACGAGGTAGAAATGCAGAATTTTAAAGAGGTTCAAAACATTGGAGCCAAGCAATATCTTGAACAAATAAAACAAAAATATGCTCCCGATAGAGTAATATGTGGCTTTAACTACCGCTTTGGAAAAGCTGCTCAGGGTGACACTAAACTGCTTCAAGATTTTTGCAAGTCAAATAATATAGAGTTTGTGTGCGTTTCGCCCGTTAAAAAAGACGGTAAAGTGCTATCTGCCACCAATATACGAAATTTAATTCGCGAGGGTAATATGGCAGAGGCTGCGCCGCAAATTTATGGTGGATTTACCTTTACAGCCCCTGTTTTACACGGTGATACGCGAGGAAGAAAATTAGGCTTTCCTACTGCTAATCAAGAATACCCAATAGATTTAGTAAGACTTAAATTTGGTGTATATATTTCACGCGTAACAATAAACGGCAGGCAATATAAATCTATTACAAATATTGGCGTTAGGCCAACATATAAGACCCAAGTGGTAGGCGCCGAAACCTTTATAAAGGATTTTTCGGGCAATATTTATGATAAGCAAATTACAACCGAGCTGTTATATTTTGTAAGAGAAGAGAAAAAGTTTTCTTCAATTGATGAACTAAAAAACGCAATATTAAACGATGTTAAATTATTGGATATGTAGGTGATATACAATGAAAAGAATATTAAGTTTGATTTTATGCAGTGCCGTTATACTTTGTCTTTCGTCTTGTGAAAAGTTTGATGAAAATTACGGTAAGTCTTCGGCTAGACAAGAAACCGCAGACCCCAAAACCGAAAGTCAAGAAATTAAAATACCTGAAATAAAATCTGATGACAGCGTTATGCCAACATATGTTGATATAAGCCTTTATGATGAAGAAAACTATGCCGACATATATCTTGGCAAGGACTTTGAGTATAAGGTTACCTATGTGGGCAGTGTTTTAAGTGTACCGTCATCATATAAAAGCATAACTAAAGAGGGTTGGTCACTTGCAACAGATGAATATAATGAGGATTCACAAATTTTAGCAGGAAAATCATTAACCGTAGAGTTTGAAAATCAATACAATAAAAAAATAACTGCTGTTTTTCACAATGATAAAAAATCCTCGTCTTCTTTAAAAAAGTGCCCTATAGTTAAATTTATTATAAAAGAAAATGGGCTTATAAATAACCAATCACAGTACGGTCAGTTTTGGATAAACGGCGTTAGTAACGTATCGGCAATAACAGATATTATCGAATTTTTGGGTTCACCGTCACATTTTTATATGGTGAGTGAAAATAAATATTATCTCGACTGGTTTATAACCAAAAGTGATCGTCGTAGTGGCATTACAGTTTATGTAGATACTGCCGAAGATCATATAGATTCTATTGAATTCTCGTATTATTAAAGAGGCGAAAAATATGAAATATAATCATTCCTTTTCTGCGGCAGATATACTTTTGCCAAAAACTGATTTTGAATCTTGGGCTGTAGTTGCTTGCGACCAATACACATCTGAGCCGGAATATTGGGACAGGGTAAAACAAACCGTGCAAGACAAGCCGTCGGCACTTAATATTGTTTTGCCAGAGGTTTACCTATCGGCTAATAACAGTGAGCGTATTGACAAAATAAATAAAAATATGCAGAAATATTTAAATGATAATATTTTTGAACAATACTCTGACAGTCTTATTTTTGTTGAGCGTATTCAATCCGACGGCAAATGTCGCCGTGGCATTGTAGGTAAAATAGACCTTGAGTGCTACGATTATCGTTCGGGCACCGATGCCGAAATTCGCGCTACCGAGCAGACCGTACTGTCGCGTATTCCACCGCGTGTAGAAATACGCAAAAACGCCCCGCTTGAGCTTCCTCACGTTATGTTGCTTTTTGATGATGTAAAGGATATAATATTTTCGTACCTTTTATCAAATAAAACAAGATTTAAAAAGGTTTATGACTTTACGCTTATGTGTAATGCAGGCAGTATAAAAGGTTATCTTTTAGATGATGAATCAAAAGGTATGGTGTTGTCGCAACTACAGGTTTTAAAAGAACAAAACAACGGCTTTTTGTTCTGCGTGGGCGACGGTAATCATTCGCTTGCTACAGCAAAAGAATGTTATAATCAAAACCCGACAGAAGCCTCGCGTTATGCTCTTACAGAAATTGTAAATATACACGACACCGCGCTCGAATTTGAACCCATTTATCGTGTGGTATTTGGTGTAAACCCTAAGGCGTTGATTAACGAATTTATAAACACCGTAGGTGAGGGTAGACAAAAGTTCACTTGCGTTTATGGTGATGAGGTTTGTGAGATAGGTGTAAATGCTACAGCCGAATTGGCGGTCGGCACCTTGCAATCATTTCTTGATGACTATATAAAAGAGCATACTGACGTAGAAATTGATTATATACACGGTGAAGAGTCGCTAAAAAAATTAGCGTCGCGCGAAAACACAGTAGGATTTTTATTTGACGGTATGAAAAAAAGCGAACTTTTTTCGGCAGTAAATGCCGACGGTTCACTGCCGCGTAAAACCTTCTCTATGGGGCACGCCGATGATAAGCGTTTTTATATTGAAGCGCGTAAAATAAAATATTAAATTAAATAAAAATAAAATTAAATACCCTTTATATCTTGACAATATCAGGATAAAAAGGGTATTATGTTTATAAATAAAAACAAAGGAGGAGCGCAATGGTATTTTCATCACTTGAATTTTTGTTTTTTTATATGCCTGCAGTTCTTCTTATTTATTTTTTTATACCTACAAAGTTTCTTGCGGTACGTAATTTTTCTTTGCTTATAGTAAGTCTTTTGTTTTACGGTTGGAGCGAGCCTACGTATATTTGGATAATGCTACTGTCAATCGCTATTGACTATACCTGCGGTAAAATCGTAGGCAAGTATAAGCAATCTAACCCCAAAAAAGCCCGCGCTGCGCTTGTGGCAAGCATTATTTTAAATTTAGGCATATTAGGATTTTTTAAATATTCCGATTTTATTATAAAAAATTTATCGCTTATACCTGTGTTTAGTAATATAAAACCATTAGGTATTGCGTTGCCCGTAGGCATTTCGTTTTATACCTTTCAAACAATGTCTTATACCTTGGATGTGTATCTTGGCGAAGCAAGGGTTCAAAAAAATATAGCAACCTTTGGCGCGTATGTTACAATGTTCCCTCAGCTTATAGCAGGGCCTATTGTGCGTTACCGCGATGTTGACAATGAACTAAGGCATCGTTTACATACGGCAGATAATGCAGTGAAGGGCATCAAACGTTTTGTATGCGGACTTGCTAAAAAGGTACTGCTTGCAAATACGGCAGGAGTATTTTATGAAAGCTTTGTGCAAGGAGTAAGTGATACGCCAAGTGTTTTAGGCGCATGGCTGGGTATTGTATTTTTTGCTTTTCAAATTTACTTTGATTTTTCGGGTTATTCTGATATGGCAATAGGTTTAGGTCTTATAATGGGCTTTAATTTTCCCGAAAACTTTAATTATCCTTATGTTTCAAAAAGCATTACAGATTTTTGGCGCCGATGGCATATAACACTTTCTACCTGGTTTCGCGAATATGTTTACATACCGCTTGGCGGCAACCGTAAGGGCAAGGTGCGCACCTTTATAAATCTTATAATTGTGTGGTTTTTAACAGGTCTTTGGCACGGCGCTTCTTGGAATTTTGTGCTGTGGGGACTTTATTTTGCGACACTTCTCATTATAGAAAAAGCATTTTTAGGCAAAACACTTCAAAAACTACCGCAGTTTGTATCACATATTTATGCTATAGTCTTTATCGTATTTGGTTGGTTTATATTTATTTGGTGTGACCTTGAAAATCCACTTGGCTATTTATCGGCTATGTTTACAGCACCTTGCGTTTCACAAATTGCTATATATGATTTGTTAAGAGGACTGCTGTTTTTGGCAATTCTTGTTTTGGCATCAACCAAGCTGCCGTATAAAATTTATTGCCGACTGTGTGACAAATCGGCGTTTAAAATAATAATGTGTATAGCATTACCCCTAATAATTTTATTGTGTACAGCCTATTTGGTGGATTCATCATATAATCCGTTTCTTTATTTTAGATTTTAGGAGGCTTTAAAATGAAAAGAATTATATCGTTATTGCTGGTAGTGGTTTTAATAGTATCACTGTGTGCTTGTAGTAAACCTACAGGTGATATGTCATCAACAATTGTTAAAACCGAAACACACACTACTATAACTCAAGACGAAAACACAAGCATAGGTACAAGCTCAAGTGTACAAACCTCGGTTAACCAAAGTGTAGCGCCCAATGATACATCTTCGGTTAGCAGTAATTCAAGTGTGGAATCTAATACCAGCGGTGAGCAAGATGAAGACCCAAATATAAGCGCCAAACCCAAGGTTACTATTTGTTCACAGGTGGCTGATAATATTTATGTAGTGGGCGGTGTTTGTTCTAAAAATACCGAATATATAAATATTGGTGGTGCAGGTGTTGCAGCGTCAAAAATAACACCAGCCAAAGGTGAAAGTAACAGTTATTTTACAGCTCAAGTTAAAATTGATTACAGCACAACAATTGAAATACAAAGCAAAGAAACAGGCAAGGATTTATCAAGATCGGTATATAGCTATGTAACTACCCGTACTGGAATGAAAAATCTAATGACCGAAAACGACTACAAACCAGTTTTTGGTCTTGATAGCCGTATGCATTTTTACAGTTCAATTTTAACCTATACAAAATCAAACTTTTTAACAAATATTGATAAATCAAAGGCAAGAACAAATATATTAACCACCGTATCTGCAGCAAATAACGTTGGCGCCGAGGTAATATATCTTGTAGTTCCGTCTTCTGCTGCCGTGTATCCCGAAACATTACCAAGCGAATATAAGAAGGCATCGGGTGAAACGCTTTACAGTGCATTTAAAAGCTTGGCAGAAGAAAAGGGTGCTAAGGTGATTTATCCGCTTGACATTATGACAGCGCATAAAAATGACGGTGACGGATATAAAATATACAGCCATACCGATTCTCATTGGACCACCTACGGAGCCTATTGGGGTGTTAACGCGCTCATGAGCTACATTTCTGGTAAATATCCATCGGCGGCTCCACGTACGGTACAAGAAATGGGATTTTACACAACCGAGCTTTATGGTGGGGACTCATTGTTCTCTTTTGGTGATAATTCAGGTTTTGAAAATATTGGTCAGGTAGATGCCACAAACGGCGAAACCAAGGCAACAGGAATAAAAGAGCTTACCACACTTTATAATTTAAAAATGCCTACCGACACTTTAAGTACAATTACCAGAGGCAAAAAGAGTATCTATCTTACCAGAGATATTCAGGCAGCAAAAACAGAAACAAATCCAAATGGTAGTGAATTACCAAACGCTGTTATAGTGCGTGATTCTTTTGGTAGAACTGCTTACGATATGATAAACGACCGTTTTTCAAAGGTTACTTGGCGTGCCGAAAATGATTATAGCAGTATAGAAAGTGCTATATACGAAAATCGTCCTAACTATGTTATATACATAGTATCAGAGCGTAATCTTCACAAGGTTATGAACAACGCAGACAGTCAGTTAACTAGTCGATTTTAAAATTTATGAAAAATAAAATTAATATGATAACCGTAGTGTCTTGCATACTTGTGGTGGTTTTATTATCGGCAATGTTTTTAGCCCTTCCCGATAAAGACTTTTCACAAAAAGAAAACCGCAGTCTTTCAACTATTCCTGAGTTTAGCATAAGTGAGCTTTTATCGGGCGAATACACAACAAATTTGGCAAGATATATAAGCGATCAGTTCCCATTGCGTGACAGTTTTGTGGGTGTAAAGGCCTATAGCGAGATAGCGTTAGGCAAACGTGAGAACAACGGCATTATTTATGCTGCTGGCGATATACTTATTGACAGCAACACAATAACCCAAAACCGCTTAAACGATAATCTACAGGCTGTAAAGGATTTTGAAAAGGCAACCAATACAAACGTATGTGTGGCGGTTTTACCGCGTGCGGTAGATGTTTTTAGCGAATATTTACCTGCCGCATATCCCACCGAAACCAACCTTAAGCTATGGCAAAACTATTATAAAATAGCAGAAGGAAAAGGCCTTACGGCACCTAATTTATATGATGAGCTGTGTGCGGGTAATAATTACTATCGCACCGACCATCATTACAATGTTTACGGCGCATATCAAGCCTATAAGTTGCTTGGCAAAACTTTGGGTTATAAGCCTAAAGAGCTTGCATTTTTTAAACAAGAAGAGGTATCGCGTAATTTTTGCGGTACTTCAATGCGAACATCTGGTTTTTATCTTGCAAAAAAAGACGAGATAACGCTGCTTCGTTATGATGGCGATACCAATTATAATATTGTAGCCGACGGCAAGGATATAGAAATGTATGATATATCGCGTCTTAACACAACCGACCAATATTCAGTTTTTTTGGGCGGCAATCACGCAAGGGTAGATATAAGCTCTGGCACTAGCAAGCCAAAATTACTTGTAATTCGCGACAGCTTTGCTGATAGTCTAGCGCCTTTATTGGCACTGCATTACGATTTAATTATGCTTGACTTGCGCTATTTTTCGGGCAATGTTCAGCAAATTGTGGCTCAAGAAAACATACAGCAGGTATTAATACTTCAAAGTATGGCTGAATTTGCATCGGCAAAAAACATCTCGTATCTTAGAAAGGGTATAGAATAATGAAAAAAACAATTATATTTTTGTTATCAGTTTTATTAATTGTTTGTGTGGCTTGCGGCAAAAGCAAGGCTTTTCCTGCCGATATTAAATGCGAGCAAATATTAAATGCCGCAACGGCTGCTGTGTCTTATGAGAACACAACAATACACATTAAAGACAAAAACAATTTAGATACCTATGATATGGCTATGTGGGCTGATGGAGTTTTTGACGAGTGTAGTGAGTTTGATTTGATTTCAGATTATGCAATTTGTTACAGCGCCGATAATACCACCTATGAAATATCGGTGCTAAAAGCAAAATCTAAGGACGATGTTCAAAAAGTTACCGAGCTTTTGCAAAGACGAAAACAAACTCTACAGGGTGGCGTTAAAGCGGCTTATGACCCCGATTTTGAAAAGCTTATGCAAAACTCAAAAATATTAAGTGAGGGCGAGTTTGTTATACTTTTAATAACCGCAGACAACACATCTGTGCTTACAGCGATTGATAATCTAAAACAATAAAACAAATGGCAGTGATTACAAAATATGTAACCTCTGCCATTTATTTTTCGATTGACATAATACGACAATAAATATATAATGTAAAATGTATTAAAATGGGATGTTATCCGTTTGGAGTGAAAAATAAGTGAAAAAACTCAAGAAGTTTTTATGTGTTATTCTATGTATATCGCTTTTTGTGGGTTGTGTTACAGGACTTACCGTTAAGGCGGTTACATATCCAATAATGGGTGAAATAGCAAGCAGCAGCGGTGTGGCAAAGATATATTCGTTAGCAGGCACCACAGGTCATGAAGCAAACGAAGCCGACAAAAACAAGTCACAATATTTATGCGATCTTACAAACGGAACACAGGTAAAGGTGTTGGGTGTTGAGGAAGACGGCGACGGCGATAAATGGTATAAAATTAATTATGGTGAAAATTACGCTAACGAGGGTTATGCTGTTGTAAACCGTGTTGCCTTAAAATACGAATATCAATTTGATGAGGATTTTGAAAAAAATCTTGAAAACTTTCCCGAGAGTTATCGCAATTCTTTGCGTGAATTACACGCAAAATACCCCAATTGGAAATTTGTTGCAAACAATTTTGACCTTACCTTTAAAAATGCAGTTGAGGCCCAATACGGTGTTAATGATGTAAAGAAAACTCGTAAATGGGTAGAATTTACCTACGGTGGTAACGAATGGCGTGATATGCGCGCGTATGACGCAACAACAGATAGTTGGATTGTATTAGAGTCTCGTTGGACCTATGCTTCTCGCGCGGCTATAGAATATTTTATGGACCCAAGAAACTCGCTTAATGAAAATATGATTTTTGCATTTATGCAGCAATCATATTATGCCGATGAAAAAACAATTGATAATTTACGCACTGTTATAAAAGGAACGTTTTTAGAAAATGGATATGATAAAAGCGGCGACGGAATTGCTGAAGTCGATGCATATATAGAGGATTTAATGTCTGCCGCACAAGAAAGTGGCGTAAGTCCCTATGTTTTAGCTGCTACAATAATTGTAGAGCAGGGTGTAAAGGGCGAAACCAATCTTATATCAGGTACATATCCAAACTTTGAAGGATTTTACAACTTTTTCAATTATAGTGCAACGGGTGCCACACCCGATGATATAGCAGTATCAGGATTAACCTATGCTAGAGACAACGGCTGGAGCAGTCGCGAGGCGGCTATTAAAGGCGGCGCAAAAAACTATGCCGATGGTTACATTGCTATCGGTCAGGATACATATTATTATAAAGATTTTAATGTCGTGAAAGAAAATTGGAACCACCAGTATGCAGCGGCGCTGTACGATGCATGGACCAATGCAAAATATTTACAAAAGGGTTGTGTAAACAATACCGATGCGGCAATCACA
>JAZNSJ010000008.1:0-2954 GCA_045591155.1 Acutalibacteraceae bacterium
ATTCACCTTAAGTACATAGGCGAGGCAGACAGCAAGTATCACAGAACTATGCCGCTTTGGAAGATAGCAAACAAATTAGGCTATAGTCACGACCGAATAAGGCACATACACAGTGCCGCTTTATTGCATTTGAAATTATAAAAAAAGCGCCGCAGGCATAAACCTGCGGCAAACTTTACTCGTCGTTATTGCTTTTTATATACTTACCGCTTTTGATACGGTTATCCTTTGGCGGTGTAGCGTCTTCGGGTATTGCCCATTGATTGCCAATTTTTATAGCGGATATCCTACCTTGCGAAATATAGCGGCGCACATTACCGACATCCATACGGTGCTTTTGTGCAAACTGTGTGACAGATAAATACTTCATTGTATTAGCCCTTTCTGTTCTTAAGAACAATAATAATCAACGCTGCCGACAAAATTATTGATACAACAGATAACCCAATTTGAATAATATCAACAATCATTTTACTATTGACAGCCAAGCGAAAACCGATTAAAATAAAGATAAAGGGAGCAGGAGTGTTCCCACTCCCTTTAAGTTTATTTACTTAGCAGTTCGATTAACTTTATTACTAAAGTAATCAAGTTGTTAAGTAGTGTAAGAATTGCGGTGACGAGCGCTAACTTGGTGGTGGTTTCGTTACCGCTTTTCTTTTTGCGGTCGAGCATTGGCTTAACTCCTTTCTTAAGACTCGTAAGGTTCTCTCTTACTGTGATTATATTATAACACGAAGTCGTGTAAAAGTCAATAGTTTTTTTCGAAAAACTTTTATTTTTTTTAAAAAATTTATTCAAGTTAGCACATCATAGCACATTTAAGTGTGATAATATGTTATTGTAAAAAATCAGGCAAGCGGATGAAACAGTTCCGAACTGTCTGATTTTTTTATTTGTGCCGAACATAATAGTCGGCGGGTGAGGTTGGTGGGAGCGGCAATCAATGAAAGACTTTGCAAAATCATTTTATAAGAGTGCTAAATGGCTGAAATGCCGAGCGGCATATATCAAACATCGCGTGATGATAGACGGCGGATACTGCGAGGTTTGTCACGAGCGTCTTGGTTATATAGTGCATCACAAGGAACCTTTGACACCTGACAATATAAATGATGAGCGGGTAACACTGTCATTTGATAACCTGCGCTACGATTGCAAGGACTGTCACGACCGCGAGGATGTGCATCCGTTCATAAAGGATAAAGAACTAAGGTGTTACTTTGATGAGTTTGGAAATCCAATAGCCAAAGAAACACCATAGTCCCCCCTATAAAAAACACCCACAGTGGCGCTTTGGGGACCGAAGGGGCACGACAAATTTTACGCGCGATAAAATCACATAAAGGGGGTTGAAGCGCAAAAATGGCAAAACAAAGTGAGAAAACAAAGACTTTAGCAAAACTTATAGACCTAATGGGCGAAAACCAAAAACCAACCGCAAAGAAACTACTTTCACAAATGGTTTTTATGGAAAAAACGCTTAAGAAATTACAAAAGCAAATTAACGACGAAGGCGCAATAATAGAGGCAAAAAACGGAAATGGCTTTATGGTGCAAACCGAGCATCCGGCACAAAAATCTTATAACACAATGATCGGCCGATACAACGCTGTTGTAAAAACATTTATGGAGCTTGTACCACCGTCACAGCCACAGGATGATGAGTTTTTAAACTTCGTTAAGGGGCGTAAAAATTGACTGAATTTGAGCTGTATTTTTCGCAAATTTATGATGGAAAAATAGCCTCAAGCGAGAAAATGAAGCGCCAATCTGAAGTGTTGTTAGAACAATTTGCGTGTCCGGGCGAATTTCATTTTGATTATGATATTGCAAAAAAACACATTGATTTTATGGAGCAGTTCTGCAAGCTACCGACAGGCAAAATTGGCGAGCCGTTAAGGTTAGAGTTGTTTCAAAAAGCGCGATTTCAGGCCATATTTGGTTTTGTGGACGATAACGATTTGCGTCAGTATAACGAGGTAATGATTGTTGAGGGTCGTAAGAATGGCAAAACAACCGAGACTGCCGCAATTGAGGTTGATATGCTTTGCAACGATGGCGAAGGCGCACCGCAAATTTACAATATAGCGACGATGCTTGAGCAGGCAAAGCTTGGATTTAACGCGGCTAATAAAATGATTATGCAGTCGCCTGCATTGTCTTCTCACATTAAAAAGCGAGCGGCAGATTTATATTTTCGCTACAATATGGGCTTTATTAAGGCGTTGGCGAGCAACAGCAATAGCTTAGACGGTCTTGATGTTCACTGTGCGGTTATTGACGAATTAGCGGCAATTAAAAACCGCGATATATACGACTTAATTAAACAGGCAATGGGTGCGCGACAGCAACCGTTGCTTTTTTGTATCACTACAAACGGTTTTGTGCGCAACGGTATCTTCGACGCACAATATGAGTACGCTTCAAAAATAATAGACGGCAAAGAGCAAAACAAACGCTTTTTGCCGTTTATTTATGAACTTGACGATGTCAAGGAATGGGATAAAGAAGAGTGTTGGATTAAAGCCAACCCCGGCTTAGGCACAATAAAAAGTGTTGATTATCTGCGGCAGATGGTTGACAAGGCAAAAGCGGACTCGTCTTTCAAGCCTACGGTACTTGTAAAAGACTTTAATATGCCACAAACAGGGCAAAGTGCTTGGCTTAAATTTGAGCAACTTAACAATGAGGAAAAAATACCAGCCGACGCAAAGTTTAAATACTGCATAGGTGGTTTTGATGCTGCTGATAGTGTAGATCTTAACGCAGCAAAGGCAATTTGTATGAGGCGTGGAGATCCTAAAATGTATGTTAAGCAGATGTATTGGATACCGCAGTCGGTAATTGACGAATACGAAAATAGCGGCAACAGGCGAGGTCGCGATTCGGTGCCGTATGAGCTTTGGCGACAGCAAGGCTTGCTGCGAACTACCGAAGGCGGCCGTGTTGAT
>JAZNSJ010000009.1:0-2143 GCA_045591155.1 Acutalibacteraceae bacterium
AGACCGGGGAGAATATATGCGTGGTCATTGAGACAGTCGTCAAGTCCTGCGCAATATACGGGCACATCGGGGTGAGCCTTTGTAAATGCTTCAATACCTTCGGGCGCTGCTATAATGCACATAAATTTAATTCTCTTGGGGTTAAATTCTTTAATACGGGTTACGGCATCTATTGCGCTGCCACCGGTAGCTAGCATTGGGTCAAGAACGAATACGTCGCGTTCATTTAAGTCAGCAGGTAATTTGCAATAGTAATCAACAGGCTGATGTGTTTCAGGGTCACGATACATACCTATGTGACCTACCTTTGCCGATGGAATAAGACTAAGCACGCCATCAACCATACCAAGACCTGCGCGAAGTATGGGCACAAAAGCCATTTTTCTGCCGGCAAGAACCTTTGTTTTTGCGGTCATCATAGGAGTTTTTGTGTTAACTTCTTTAAGCGGTAGGTCACGTGTTGATTCGTAACACATAAGCATTGCGATTTCGCTTACAAGCTCACGAAATTGTTTTGTGCCTGTGCATTCATCTCGCAAAATAGTAAGTTTGTGCTGGATAAGTGGATGGTCCATTACAAATATGTTGTTCTTCATTTAAAAACCTCCGCTTTAATTGTTTTCAATTGCTGTGATTTTGTCAATTCTTGCTTGGTGTCTGCCGCCTTCAAACTCGGTGTTAACAAACAAATCAACAAGCTCAAGTGCGGTACCCACACCAATTACTCTGCCGCCAAGACAAAGAATGTTTGAGTTGTTGTGAAGGCGTGTATATTTTGCCGAAAAATGTTCACTACAGCAAGCGGCTCTAATACCTTTTACCTTATTTGCGGCAAGTGACATACCAATACCCGTGCCGCAAACCAAAATACCAAGGTCACATTTTTTGCTTGTAATCTGCTCGCAAACCTTTACTGCTATATTAGGGTAGTCAACCGATTTGTTTTCATAAATACCGCAGTCAACAACCTCGTATCCGTTTAATTTTAAATGTTCTGCAATTGCGTTTTTGTGTTCAAAACCGCCGTGGTCGCATCCTATTGCTATTTTCATTTTTTTGCCTCCGTTTTTGCTTTTAATTCACGTTCTGCTTGTGGCAGGCGAAGATATGCTGGTAATAAATTTTCGGGTGATATGGTAGAAACATTATCTATATTATTGTACGCGAACATACCAACGCCTACAGCTGATTGAAATTTTAGATGTTCAGGTGCAAGGATTGTGTTTTGCATATCACATACACACTTATAAAATAAATCAGCACCATCACCGCAAACAATAATTTTTTTATCAGATGAAATATTTTCTATTTCTAATTTTAGTTCTTCACCAAGTAATGCTCTGTCGTTACAAAGACGTGTTATAAAACCGTTTTTTATTTCAAAAAGCGCGTTGTAAAACTGATTGCAACGCGCATCCATAACGGCGCATACAATGCAGTCGCGATCGTCAAAAATTTGCGCCAGACCGTCAAGGGTTGAAACAGGAACACATGGTATATTGCAAGGTGCCGCAAGACCTTTTACTGCACTAATTCCTATACGAAGACCGGTAAAAGACCCAGGACCCACAGCAACAGCAATTTGGTTTATATCACTAAGCTTAGTAGCGGAATTATCTAGTGTGTTTATAATCATCTGCATTAATGTTTGCGAATGGGTAAGCCGCGCATTAACCAATGCGCTTGCCCTTATTTTACCATCATCGATTATAGCACAAGAGGCAGGACCTGCCGAACATTCAACGCTTAAAATTTTCAAGGCTGTTCACCTCTGTTAATTGTTATTTCACGGCTTGTTTCATTAAGTCGTTTTATAGTTACTCGTATTGTATTGTCAGGTAGAGCTGTTTCAATGTTTTCGCTCCACTCAACAGCCAGCACACCGCCGGATTCCATATATTCAAAATAACCGGTAGAATAAAGGTCATCCCAACCGCTTACACGATACATATCAAAATGATACAGGTTTAGCCTGCCTCCTATATATTCGTTTATTATAGCAAAAGTAGGGGAGGATACTTCACCTGTAAATCCAAGTCCATCGGCAAGGCCTGTTACAAAACAGGTTTTACCCATTCCTAAATCGCCGTAAAAGGCTATTACCTCGCCACCAGTAAGTGTTGATGCAAGCTGCGTAGCTATT
>JAZNSJ010000010.1:0-8078 GCA_045591155.1 Acutalibacteraceae bacterium
CGATGGGTTTTTGCGTTTTAAAACGGTGGGCGGCATTGATACTGCAGCTCTTATGTTTAGACGAGTGCTTATAAACGGTACAACCCTTGGTATTATAGGTGGAAAGCCCATACATTTGTGCGACGGTGATGAGCGCAAGAAACTACCTAATACCGACAGTCTTTATATCGATATTGGCGTTACTTCAAAAGAACAGGCAGATACACTTGTAAGTGTTGGCGACTGCGCTGTTATGTGCAGTGATTATACAACAACAGGTGACAAAATACTCACAAAGGCACTCGACAACCGTGTAGGCTGCGCAATTTTAATTAACCTTTTAAAGCAAGATGTCGAATACGATTTTTATGCCAGTTTTTCAGTTCAGGAAGAGGTTGGTCTTAGAGGGGCTGGTGTAGTAGCATTTACTGTAGAGCCTGATGCCGCAATAGTTATTGACGGCACGACCGCTGCCGATGTTTCGGGCGTAGCCGACAGCAAAAGGGTATGCTGTCAGGGTGCGGGCGCCGTAGTTTCGTTTATGGATGGCGCTACCAGTTATGACCGTGAATACTATAATGCCGCTTTAAACAGCGGAATACCTGCTCAAAGCAAACGTGCGGTTGCAGGCGGTAACAATGCAGGAGCCATACATTTAAGCCGCGGCGGCGTGCGAACAATTGCCCTGTCAGTGCCCTGCCGTTATATTCACACGTCGGGCTCTACTGCCGATATGCGCGATATTATAGCAGTGCGTGACCTTTCAAAATATATGATAAACAAGATTGCGAGCGGCAGTTTATGATTTCCCTGGCAACAAGCTTACCTGCGCTTTTATCAAATTGTGTTGAGGCAATTAAAATAAATTGTACCTATAATTCTTACCGCGATATTGCTCTTTTTTGGACACAGGATAAAAACCGTGCCGTTATATCCATGCTTGACGGTAATATGGTTATTTTAAATAATAGCGCCAATATAGAAGAATTACGTGAATTTATTGGTGTTATATCACCCGCCTCTGTGTTTTCCGATGCTAATACTTTACAGCAACTTTTTAACGGTAAATTTCACCGTGTTTATGTTATGAAAAGCGAATATAATTTTACCTGTAATGTATCGTCGCAATCGGTAAACAGTAGCGAAATATATAAACTACTTAATGTTAGAGGCTTAGAGCTACCCCCTTATGAGCATTTTGCGGTGGATTTTTGTCACAGACTCAATCATGGCAAACTTAAGTTTTTTGCGCTAAAAGAAAATTGCGCAGCAATAGGTATTTTTGACGGACAGGCAGTGCTTGTTAACGGTATAGCCTCGCATAAAAAAGGTATGGGAACAGTAGCGCTTTGCGGGCTATTGTCACAATATAATGCGCTTGCGTTTGCCGTTTGCGAACAAGGCGTAATGCAGTTTTATTTAAAAAACAATTTTAGCCACATTTATGATGCGGGCTATTGGAGGAAAAACCTTGAATTACTTTAAATTTAACGAAAAGTTAGAAAAGATAAGCTCTGTTGCTGAAAAAAAAGCAAAAAAGCAATTTGAGATTATAGATAATATCACCGAATACAATCAAACAAAGGTGCTAAACTCGTTTATTAAAAACCACGTCAGTGAAATGCACCTTGGCACGTCTACAGGCTACGGCTATGGCGACATTGGCAGAGATACCTTAGACCAAGTTTTTGCTGATTGTATGGGTGCCGAAGACGCTATTGTGCGCCACAGCTTTGCATCGGGTACACATACGCTTACCGTTGCTCTTTTTGGCATTTTAAGACCGAGCGACAAAATTCTTGTGCTAACAGGTAGACCCTATGACACCATAATTGGTGTGTTTGGTTTTGAAGGGCATGTAAGCGGCTCGCTTGCCGATTTTGGAGTAGAATATCATCAGGTTGACCTGCTTCCCGACGGCACACCCGATATAAATGCTATTCGCTCTGAACTTGCTTGGGGAAATTACAAAATGGCATACATACAGCGCTCACGCGGATATAGCCTTAGGCCAAGTCTTACAATAGATAAAATTGAGCAGTTATGTAATGTCGTTCGCGAAGTGTCACCAAACACTGTTATTATGGTAGATAACTGCTACGGAGAATTTGTAGAAACTCGCGAGCCTTGTGAGGTGGGCGCCGATATTATTGCAGGCTCCCTTATAAAAAACGCAGGCGGCGGCATAGCCCCCACGGGTGGCTATATAGCAGGAAAGTCTAAATATGTAGAAATGTGCGCAGGGCGTATGACGGCCCCCGGTGTAGGTCGAGAGGTAGGCGCATCACTCGGTCACAATCGCGAGCTTTATATGGGACTTTTTGCGGCGCCACACGTTACGGGCGAAGCGCTCAAAACTGCTGTGTTTGCTTCTGCTTTGCTTGAAAATTTGGGCTATAAAGTAAGTCCTACCGTAAATGAAGCTCGCGGAGATATTATTCAAAGTGTAATCTTAAACAAACCCGAAGCGTTAATTGCCTTTTGCCGCGGTATGCAATCGGGCGCGCCTGTTGACTCTTTTGTGCGCCCCGAACCCTCGGATATGCCAGGTTACGATGATCAGGTAATTATGGCGGCAGGTGCTTTTACTCTTGGCTCTTCAATAGAGCTTTCTGCCGATGCTCCTCTGCGCGAGCCTTATGCCGCGTGGATGCAGGGCGGACTTAACTATCATAGCGCCAAAACAGGTGTGTTGCTTGCGGTACAAAGTATGATTGATGACGGCGCACTAAAAATATAACAACAAAAGGACTGAAGATTTTGAAAAAAATATTCGACGGCAAAATTTACGAAGTGTTGCCAAAATCAGACGGTATTATATTTCCGTATCAAAAAGCGGTTGTTGATGAAGGCGATATAGTATGGTATAAAATGCTATCATTTGAAAACTCGCTAATGGCCGATGTAAGCGAAACTATTTTTTGGAACATTAAATTTGGCAGTAATTACGCTGTTGCGCTTAAGTTGTGTAAAAACTTTGTTTCCCTAAAATCTATTATACTTCCTAACGGTCGTTTGTTTTTATGTGCCGATAACGGCCAGACCTATATTATAGATACAGACGGACTAATAAATATAACAGGCGAGTTAAAATACCGTGACGAAGCGCCTTCAAGCATAGCGTTTTATAAAAACAGTATTTGGGCAAGCTTTTATGATGCAAATATTTTAATGAGGTTTAATATAAATACTATGCGGGCCGAGCTTCGTATAGGGGGAAAAAGCTCACCGTTTAACAATCCAAAAAGCATTTTTATCGAGGGCAATTTTGCCTATGTTTGCAACAGTGGTGCAAATAATATTGTAAAGGTAGACCTTGAAAATTACTCGGTAGACGAGCTTTATAATTTTGAAGAAAGCGTTCATTCATATATTAAATCAGGAAACTTTGAGTTTACACTGCTTGATTCAGGATTATATGTAATTTAAAAAACGGAAGTGTTAGAAATGTTAGAAAAAACAATAATTTTAAAAGATTTTGAGGCTGTTAAAAATTTTGTAGATATAGCAAACGAAAAACCTTATGATATTGAATTACTTTCTGGAAAATATGTTGTTAATGCCAAATCAATTATGGGTGTATTCAGCCTTGATCTCACAAAACCTCTGGTTATGGTAGCTCATACAGACTCTTATGCAGAACTACTACGACAAACAGCACCATTTGAATTTATCCAAACCAAAAAATAGGAAGCACTATGACAGAAAATTTTATAAACATTAGGCAAAAACTTATAGAAAAAGATTTTGGCAATATGAATGAACGGCAGTTTGAAGCCGTGACCACCGTAAACGGAGCATTGCTTGTGCTTGCAGGTGCGGGTAGTGGCAAAACCACCGTACTTGTAAACCGTATTGCCAATCTTGTGAAATACGGAAACGCTTACAACAGCCAATATATACCTTTCTTTACCGATGAAGATATATCTAAGGCTCGAGATTACCTTGCCGAAAAAAGCGCCGACTTACCTTACGGCGTATTTTCGGTTGATGCTCCACGCCCGTGGGAAATACTTGCCATTACCTTTACCAATAAGGCAGCCAATGAACTAAAAGATAGAATTAACGCCAAGCTGGGTGAGGGGGGCGAGAGCATTTGGGCAGGTACATTTCACAGTATTTGTGGCAAAATATTGCGTTTAAATGCCAATCGCATAGGATTTACATCACATTTTACAGTATATGATACCGACGACCAAAAACGCCTTATTAAAAATATTATGAAGGATAATGATGTTGATGAAAAGATGTTTCCCGTAAAAAGCGTCTTGGCAGCAATATCATCGTCAAAGGATTCTCTTATTACCCCAGAAGAGTATCGCGAAACTGCAGGAAACAATTATCGCCAACAAGTAATTGCTAAGCTTTACCAAACATATCAAAAGCGTATGCGCGATGCCGACGCTATGGATTTTGATGATATGATTTGCTATACCGTAAAGTTACTGCGCGATAATGCAGACGTGTTAGAATATTACGGCAACAAATTTAAATACATAATGGTTGACGAATATCAAGACACTAACCACGCACAATATGAATTGGTGCATTTGCTTGCAAGTGTACACGGCAACTTATGCGTTGTAGGTGATGATGACCAAAGTATATTCCGTTTTCGCGGAGCTACTATTGAAAATATTCTTAACTTTGAAGACGATTACGAAAACGCAAAAATTATTCGTCTTGAACAAAACTACCGTTCGGTAGGTAACATTTTAAATGCTGCCAATGCCGTTATTGCAAACAATCGCGGTAGAAAGGGTAAAAATCTTTGGACCGATAAGGGTGACGGCGAGCTTATTAAACTTTATACCGCAGCCGACGAACGTGATGAAGCAAGGTATGTTGCCGATAAAATTCTCGAAAGTGTACGTGGCGGCACCAAGTTTTCCGACCATGTCGTTCTATACCGCATAAACGCTCAATCGGCTTCTATAGAAAATGTATTTGCGCGTAGCGGAATATCATACCGTGTTATTGGCGGTATGCGATTCTATGAGCGAAAAGAAATTCGAGATGTACTTGCATATTTAAATCTTATAAACAACAATAACGACACTATTCGTCTTCGCCGTATTATAAACGAGCCAAAACGAGGCATAGGCGATACTACTCTTAATCACGCGGCAGAAATTTCGCGTCAGTTAGGACTAAGCCTTTTCGAAGTGCTTGATAGTGCCGACCAGTTTGCCCCGTTGTCACGCGCGGCAGGCAAGCTAAAAGACTTTTGCGATATGATAAAGGACCTATCAGAAAACGCACAGCAAATGTCTATGAGCGAATTGCTTGCCGAGTTGCTCGAAAAAAGCGGTTACAGAGCCAGCCTTATGACCGACTCTGACCCCAAAAATCCCGACAGGCTACAAAACGTTGACGAATTTGTAAATACTGTAAGGCAATACGAGCTTGAAAACGACGATCCTACCCTAACCGCATTTTTAGAAGAAATTGCTCTTGTAAGCGATATTGACTCAATGAACGAAAATGAGGATAAGGTAACCCTTATGACCATTCACTCGGCAAAGGGACTTGAGTTTGAGAAGGTATACCTTATAGGGCTTGAAGAAAGCATTTTCCCAGGCAGTCAATCGCTATACGGTGGAGAAAGCGAAATTGAAGAAGAACGACGCCTTATGTATGTTGCTATAACACGCGCAAAGCGTCATCTTACAATAACTAATGCCGTAACCCGTATGGTATTTGGCTCTACAAACCGCAATCTGCCTTCGCGTTTTTTAAAGGAAATACCTGATGAATACTGCGATATGTCGGCAACGGTGTCAAAAATGTCATTTGGCCATTCATACGGCACGCGTGAAGATTTTTACACGCCGCGTCAGACTAACACATATGGCAAAACCTCATCATCTTTTGGTAGCTATTCTGCCGCTAAACAGCCTGTAAATCTACCAAACACCTTATATTCGGTAGGGCAAACTGTAGAACACAAGGCGTTTGGCATAGGTATGATACTTTCGGTATCACCTATGGGAAATGACACCTTGTTAGAAATTGCCTTTGAGGGTGTAGGCACAAAAAAGCTTATGGCGGCTTACGCAAAATTGAAAGTTTTGTAATAGTTTTGTATTTTTTAACAAATAATAATTGTTTTATATATTAAAGTATTTAAGGAAAGTGATTTTATGTTGGCACCAAGCCCCGTTATTAAAAAAACAGCCAAAATTGCACTGTCGCAGTATTTTTTAACCTCTGTAGCGGTGTGTTGTGTGTTTATTTTTATGTTTTTTGCAGGTGACCTTACGGCTTCATTAATTTCTTTTTTTGCAAACACAACAGGATATGTAGTATCGCTTATTTTGTTTGCTGTTTTTGCAATTTCACCTCTTGCGCTTGGTGTACTATATTATTTTAGGCGACTTATTTGGGAAAGCAAAGACAGTGCGCTTATAATATTTAAGTATTTTTCAAGCATTGCTGAATACAAAAGGGCCCTCACTTTTACCCTTTTAATATTTGCAAGATTTATAATTACCGCTTTAATAACCTTCTCTCCGTGTTTTGTAATATGGCTACTTTCAAACGACGCTATATATGAGGCGTTGGGGTTTTCACTGCCTATATGGGCTTCTAATTTATGGGCGCTCAATTCTTTTATTGCTATTGTTGCCGCCTTTGCGCTTGCGTTTGTTATGCTTAAATTTTATTTAGCTCCATTTATATTTGTAAGTAACGATACCATAGACCCCGCCGAAGCCGTTAATATGTCCTCTATAATTTCAAAGCGTACAGGCGGAGATTTTTTTGGTTTGGTGCTTAGCTTTTCGGGCTGGATACTGTTATCTTTTTTGGTGGCTCCGCTTGTATTTACGCTGCCTTATTTTTTAACCTCATACAGCGTTCATTGTCGTTTTGCTATAACGGCATACAACCGAGACGTAGAGCAATTTAACACCGTTAACACACCAAGCTATAGTACAGACGAGATTTAAGAAAAGGGTGTTTTTATGAAAAACATTGGATTTAAGTTATTGTACGTTATTACCGCTATTATAATTGTTATAGAATTGGTGCTTTCTGTAAAAGGAAGCCTGTTTACTGATATTGCCCAATTACCCACTGGTGCGCTTGAAAGCTCAAGCGTATCGCCTTCGGGTGAAAAAACATTAAATATATACGTTGTAAAAAACAATCTTGGTGCGGCAATAAGAGGAGAAATCTTGACCAAAGATAGTCAATACAACATTTTTTGGCAAACCGGCATTGACACTGTAGAGGCCGCTTGGCTTGATGATACCACCGTTGTTATTAATGAAATTCCGCTTAACGCAAACGATACCTTTGGCTACGATTGTCGCCGAGGATATTCACTTTTTGACGAAGGCTCGCTGGAACAAAACTTTACAAATTTTAGAGGCGAAAATGAAAAAAAATGATATTATAACGCTTGAAATAACCGACATTTCAAGCGATGGCAATGGTATTGGCAAATACGAGGGTTTGGCGGTTTTTGTGCCCCTTACAGCCGTGGGAGATAAAATAGCCGCTCGTGTTTTAAAGGTTAAAAAAAATTATGCCTTTGCAAAGGCAGAGGAAATAACAACCCCGTCAAATCATCGTACCGCAGTAGACTGTGATGCATTTACACGTTGCGGGGGATGTGTTTTTCGCCATATAAATTATGAATCAGAAGTTGCTATTAAGCAAAACCGCGTTAAGCAAACAATGCATCGTATAGGAAAGGTAACAATACCTCCTCAGCCTATAATTTACGCTAAAGTTCCCAACCGTTATAGAAATAAGGCTATGTATCCCGTAGCACAAGACGGAGAATTGGGATTTTATTCGCATCATTCACACCGTGTTATACCCTGCAAAGACTGTATGCTGCATCCTATAGAATTTTACACTGCGGGTAATGTATTTACCCGATTTGTTCAAAAATATAATATTTCGGTTTACAATGAACAAATCGGTTCCGGACTACTTCGTCATTTTTATATTCGCCAAGGCAAGCAAACGGGCGAAATAATGGTGTGCGTTGTTATAAACGGCACCGATATTCCAAATAAAAATGAATTGGTAGAAAATTTAAAATATTCACTGGGCGAAAAGCTTAAAAGTGTTGTTTTAAATATTAA
>JAZNSJ010000011.1:0-2237 GCA_045591155.1 Acutalibacteraceae bacterium
GAATACTTTGATAAAATAACAGGGCAATTTTATATGGAGACGTATCGAAGTGGTCATAACGGGGCTGACTCGAAATCAGTTAGGGAGCAATCCCCCGCGAGTTCGAATCTCGCCGTCTCCGCCAAAAGTCGCATTTTGCGGCTTTTTTTGTTACATCTTGCCAAATCTTTTCCAAAACGTATAATATACTTTCGATAAATCTGTTCATAAACATCCCTTATTATAATGAAATTTGTGCCATTTTAGATTGTACTATACAAGACGATTATATCATAAAAAGAAAACAACCGCAATCCTAAGATTACGGTTGTTCTTGGCGGAGACGGCGAGATTCGAACTCGCGGGGGATTGCTCCCTAACTGATTTCGAGTCAGCCCCGTTATGACCACTTCGATACGTCTCCATATAAAATTGTAAAGGCAAAGCCAAATTACCAAATTGCGAGAAAACTGCGAGATGCAGAATTCCGAAAATGCAAACCGAAGTCCCGAAAACCTCGATAAACAAAGGGTTTACGAAGATAGGTATGTGACAGACCCGACTATGTTTCGAGTCAGCCCCGTTATGACCACTTCGATACGTCTCCGTATGAAAATAATAACGACATTCAATATGTCAGCATAGGTAATTATATTAATTTTTACGGCTGTTGTCAAGCAAAATTGCGAAAATTATTTTATAATCTAATCCGGATGTTGAAAATCATCGAAAAATGTTGTATTATGGGCTTTAAATAAGAGACAAGGAGAGTATCAAAGTGGTTGATTACCTTAAAAGACGGCCGATGCTTTTATGCGGGCTTTGTGCCTCTGGGTTGTGCGTGATTAGTTTTTATTCCCGTGCGGCGAGTTTCTTTTTAGGGTTATTGCTGATTTTCCTATTCTTCTTTTTACTGCAAAAGCGTGTTTATCCTGTTTACATATTTGTGGTATTTATGCTAATTGCGACCTCGGTTAGCGTTCTTACAACATACAACAAAATAGATGAAGCGAGCGGTTTGGACGGTGCCTCGGTTAAAGGTAGCTTTTCTGTCATCGAAGCGCCTGTAAACCACGGGAAATATTATTCGGCGGTTGTTAAAGCACTAGACTGCGATGGGCTTAAAGATGACACACGTGTAATGGTCTTTTCTGATGAAGGCACCTTTGAATATGGGGATAAAATTCTTGCTACAGTCGAGTTAAACAAGATAAGTGATAAATACAGGGCAAGCGATTATTCCGAGAAAATTTATCTTACGGGAAATATGGATGACCTTACCATTTACAGCGGTGAGGGCGGTTTTGTTATTTCAAGGGTAAATAAGTTGCGCCGCTATATTGTTGATACACTTTTTTCAAATATGGATTATAAAGAAGCGGCAACCCTTACCGCTTTAACAGTAGGTGACCGTTCGTATTTATCAGACGAGTTTTATGCTAATTTAAAAGCTGCGGGAGTAAGCCACTTAATGGTGGTTTCGGGTTTGCATTTAGCGATTATAGTTTCGCTCGTCAATAAACTAATAGAGAAGGTCATTTACAACCGATATTTGAAGGCAATAACTGTTTTGCTTACCGTTTTATTTATGGCGGCACTTTGCGGTTTTACAAAGTCAATTATAAGAGCGGGATTATGCTATATTATTTATGCTATGAGCATAGTTCTAAAGCGCGATAATATTCCTGAAAACACATTAGGTGCGGCGGTCACGCTTATTTTAATAGCCGAACCCTTTGCAATTTTAAGTATTTCTTTTCAGCTATCGGTACTTGCAACACTTGGTATTACGGCAGCGGCACTTCCTGTTACAAAGTATTTAAAGGACAATGTCTTTAAAAACAGTTGGCTGACATATTTTGTGAACCTTGCTATTGTAACCTTGAGTGCGCTTTTATTTACTCTTCCTGTAACCGTTTGGGTTTTCGGGTATGTTTCGGTGGTTGCTGTAATTGCAAATATTTTGGTTGCTTTTGCGGTGACTTTGGCGCTGAATTTTGCTGCAATAGGGCTCGTTTTTTATTATATTTTTCCGCTTGGCGGTCAAATTCTGCTTGTATCCGCTTCTCTTGTGACAAAGTATGCGAATTTTATCATAAATATTCTTGGCTCTTTGCCATTTGCGGCGGTAAGGCTTTACGAATACAGCTTTATATTTGCACTTTTGCTATTGTTTTCGGTAATATTCATTTTATTTGCTTGTAAACACAGACGAGATATGTTAAAATTAAAAATAATGCACGAAAAGATAATCAGCG
>JAZNSJ010000012.1:0-3493 GCA_045591155.1 Acutalibacteraceae bacterium
ACAGGCAGTATCAATCGCGCCGAGTTTAAAACACTTATCACCCTACTTAACCCATTTGCACCTCATATAACTGAGGAATTGTGGGAAATTGCAGGTTTTGACGGTATGTTAAATGCTACTACTTGGCCACAATATGACGAGGTAAAATGCGTTGATGCTGCTGTTGAAATAGCTGTTCAAGTAAACGGCAAAATAAGGGCCAGAATTAACGTTGCAGCCGATATTGATGCTGCAGGTGCAATTTCACTTGCTAAAGCCGATAACGCCATAGCAACTGAAATTGAAGGCAAAACAGTTATTAAAGAACTTTATGTTCCAAAGCGTCTTGTAAATATCGTAGTAAAATAATTATAAATTTAATAAGACAGTTCGAAACCATCCTGTCTAAAAACAAAACTATGGGCTTAAATTAAAAGACACACCCATAGTATGTGTGTCTTTTTTTTGCACTTTAAACGAGGGAAAGTTATGAAAAATGAGATTTTATTAATTGGTTCCGTAATTTTAATTTACGGTGCTGTTTTAGTAGCATATCGTTTATTTGGGAAAATAGGAATGTATGCTATGACAGTTATTGCTACCATACTTGCTAATATCGAAGTTTTGATGTTGGTTGACGGTTTTGGTATGGAACAAACACTCGGCAATGTTATGTTCGCAAGCACCTATCTTGTAACCGATATTTTAAGTGAAAACGAAAGTCAAAAATCAGCTAATAAAGCTGTTACAATTGGAATTTTCACATCGGTCGTTATGCTTATCTTTACACAATATTGGTTGCTGTATTTACCGTCAGCAAATGACTGGGTATTCACGCATTTACAAGCAATATTTAGCACAACACCACGGCTTTTGTTCGCAAGTTTTACCGGATACGCTATATCTCAACGCCTTGATGTGTGGCTTTATCATAAGCTTTGGAGCATTACCACAAATAAAACAGGGGAAAGTAAACGTTTTTTATGGTTGAGAAACAATGCGGCAACACTTATTTCTCAGATAATAAATACTATTTTATTCACAACAATTGCTTTTGGGGGAAAATATGACACAAAAACCTTTGTGTCAATCATAATTTCCAGTTATATAATTTTTATTTTTACAAGTCTGCTTGATACCCCTGCAGTTTATATTGCAAGATGGATGAAAAATAAGGGTTATATAAGCAAATAACTCTTTTACAAAATTAATATTGATTTTTTGTTAAAATTTAGTATAATATAATTAGTAGGCAACTTTCCGTGTTTCTGTATCAAACTCGGTAGGTTGCTTTTTTTAAGCCAAGCTAAAAAGGAGGATTATTATGAGCAGAAAATATAGACTATCAACCGCGCTTGATATTGACGATTTGTTAATGGAATGTACGGCCTACGCTATAAGGCTTGCTAATGAAAAATATAAATTTGACCCGCCCATGACCATTTATGAAAAAGATAGATGGGGTTTGGTTGGTACACGCGCTGATGCAATATATCCATATTTTAGTGATGCCGAGTTTTATCGCACACAGCCTGTTTATAAGGGTGCTAAAGAGTTTGTACGCAAGCTTACACAAATGACCGATGTTTACATTTGCACTGCGGTACCACCCGAATTTATGGGAATTAGAGCACAACGTATTTTAGAAGAATTCCCCGAAATACCTGCTGACCATATCTATATGGGCTTTAGAAAAGATAATATTGCTACAGATATTTTATTTGACGATGCTATGCACAATATTTTAAATTCTAAGGCAAAATATCCAATACTTATGCGTAGACCTTGGAATCAAGAAGCAACAGGTATGCTTGCCGTAAATAATTACGACGAGTTTTTAAAGCTTGTTGAGGTTATTGCTGACAGTTATTCAGTTAAAGAAGATGCGGTAACATATGATCCTAAAATTGTTGTTCTTGTTGGACCTTCTGGTAGCGGTAAATCTAAAATTGCTACAAATTTTTTACAAAAGGCTAAGTGCTTTGAAAAGCTTACAAGTTATACAACAAAAGACCCTACCGCAATTGAAGAAAATGCCTGGTATAACTACGTACCACTTGAAACCTTTAGAAAAATGTGCGATAACAGGCAAATGTTTCAGTCAACTATGTATGCAGGTCACGGCTATGGCTCTAAAAGAGGCGATGTTAAAGAGATTTTATCGCGTGGTAAACGTGTGCTTACCACTATGGATATTTGCGGCGCAATGTCACTTAAAACTTATTTTAAAAATGTAGTGACAATCTATATGAAACGCGATAAAAAAGCGCTTATGGCAAATATTTTACGCAAAAACTCATCAATAGAGGATAAAGTGAACCGTCTTACAGCGATAGAATATGAGCAAAAAAATATGGAAATTTGCGACTACGTAGTAGAATTTGATACATACGACGATGCTGTAAAACAGTTGATTGAAATTTTAAATATTAAGGATTGTAAATGATTTAAAACGAGCGATTTTTTGTGTCGCTCGTTTTAAATTTTCAAAGTGTTACTTTGATTGCTGTAAAGGTTTAGTTTATTGAAATGAGAACAAAAACTATATATAATACAATTACAAGGTAACCGGTACTTGCAAATATTTTTAATATAACTACCGATTTTTTGCTTGGTGTTAATGTGGATGAAAAATCTAAAATAATAAACGAAATAATTGAAAAGGCGCAAAAATTAACAAATGCCGGTAGACATACTGAGGCAACAAATATTTTACGTGACGGACTAAACACATATCCAAACAATCATAAAATTATGCTTGATTTAGCTTGGAGTTTATGGCACGAACGTGATTTACCCGATAATAACGATGATTATGAAATGACAACACGCGAGATAGTAAAATATGGTGAAATAATATTGGATAAATCAACTGATACCGAAATTAGAAACAGTGCAATACATTTGCTTTGTCTTACTTATCCTTGCATTAATGAATCAAACAAAGCGATTGAACTTGCTGAAAAAATGCCAAATAGATATTTATCTCGTGAGAATTTGCTATATAATATCTATAAAGGAACGAAACGTTTTGAATTAGTTAGAGAGAGTTTATGGCAATCTATTGCCGAGTTATATAACGATATGTTGTTTAATTGTGCACCGCTTGATGACGATAGTCGCCCGTACACGACAAAGCAACTAATAATCATTTATCAAAAATATTTTAATATTATAGATATATTTTTTGAGGATGGTAATTTTGGATTTTTTAGACAATATATTGCGCGTGCACATTGTAATGCTGCGGCTTTTTATTTAAGAGATAACAATATTGACTTAGCATTAAAAAACATAAAGATTTCGGCAAATCACGCTATTATTTATGATACAAAATATAACCCAGATGATGAATATACCTGCACGTTATTCAAAGGTAAAAAATTTGGTGGAGTTATTTGGAATACAAATAAAAATCTTAGCCAAATAATTTTAGACCATATAAATAGTTCCGATTTTAATAAAATACGCTATAACGATGAATTCATAAGTATTATAAAAGAACTTAAAAAGT
>JAZNSJ010000013.1:0-12919 GCA_045591155.1 Acutalibacteraceae bacterium
AGATGATGTTGTGGCTGCAAGTAGCGCTATGCGAAAGGCCGAAAATTTAACAATCTGCATTTTTTCAGTCTTGTAAACCGTTTTATAAAGACTTTTTGCGTCGCAAACGCTCATCTTTATATTGAAATCGCTTTTTTTCGGCGTTCCTGCCTCGGTATTTATGGCGCAGCTTACACTATTAAAAATATAATCTACCACACCTTGTTTTAAAGATATACTTGATAGACGCGATGTATCTATTATTGCACACGATTTTATAAAAACGCCTTTTTTTACCGTAATATACCGATCATTTGCTACGACCCTTATTGATAACCAGCTCAAAACAGTCGTTGCAAGAATAAATCCAAATGCCAAAAGCTCAAGCGCCAAGAGGCCGTCAATTTGAGCCTTTGTGAAATATTGAATAACAGCTCGAATAAGCGGTAATATCAAAACAAATAGATATGGTTTCATTAAGCTAAATATAATTATTGGATGCGCTTTAAAGGATTTATTAATCATTTGGTTTCACCCTTAGATTGTCAAGAAGATAATCGGCGTTAAAATCCTCAATTTCTGGTATAAGCATCCAACCGCGCGCCGCTTTTAACATAACACATTTCATTTTCATAATTGAAGATAGTGGTGTTGTAAAGCTTTGAGCAAACACAAGCCGCGGATATGGCATAATGTTGGTTGTTTTTATAACAACACCCTTGGTAATGGTAATAGAACTTTCATCAACCGTTATTTTATAACTTTTAAAATAAAAAGGCACATAAATAAATGCAAAAACCAATCCTAAAGTTGCAATAATTGCAGCAGGTAGCAAAAACCAAAAGGTATAACGGCTAAAAAAAGCAACCACAGCACACAACAACGCAAAGGCGAACACAATTCGCAATTGCCACAACGCGCGTGTTTTTTTAGGTAAAGAAAAGGTCATTTCGCCACCTCTTTTATTTCTTTATTTTGCTCCAATATTCCTTAAAAGATTGCTCGGTTTTATTATCACCAAATTTATAATATTTTTTATTCTTTATATTATCCGGCAAATACTGTTGGTTTACATAATGCATAGGATATGAATGAGGATACAAATAACGCTGTCCTTTTATTTCAGCATCCTCACCATCGAAATGCTTGTTTTGAAGATGACGTGGTATATCGCCGCCGATACCCTTTTCAACATCCGTCATGGCGGCGTTAATAGCATCGTGCGCTGACACAGATTTTGGACTTGTAGCCACAAGTATTACAGCGTTTGCAAGCGGTAGTCTTGCCTCGGGCAAACCAACGGTCATAGCTGTGTCAACAGCCGCCTTAACTATAGGTATTATCTGCGGATATGCCAAGCCGACATCCTCGTTTGCACAAATTAAAAGTCTACGACAGGCGCTTGGTAAATCTCCGGCTGCCAATAGTCGAGCAAGGTAGTATATTGCGGCATCCGGGTCAGAGCCACGCATTGATTTTTGATAGGCAGATATTATATCGTAATGCTCGTCACCCTCGCGATCATATCTTACCGAATTTCCCGCCAAAATTTGCTCTACAATATCATCCGACAACTCATTACTGTTACTATCCAAAGTTAACATAACGCATAATTCCAACATATTAAGAGAACGACGAACATCACCCGCGGCAGCACGAGCAATTTTGCTTATGCTGTCTTCGGTTGCAACTATTTTTTTGCCGTGCTCGTCACTTAAAATGCCTATTGCACGTTTTAAAAGCACAACTATTTCATCACTTGAAAGCGTTTTGAATTCAAATACGGTAGAGCGACTTAAAATTGCGTTGTACACGTAAAAATAGGGGTTTTCAGTGGTTGATGCAATAAGCGTTATATCACCGTTTTCTATATAAGATAACAATATTTGCTGCTGCTTTTTATTAAAATACTGTATTTCATCAAGATAAAGCAGTATTCCGCTAGCCGCCTCCATTGTGCCTATCTCACCTATTATTTCCTTAATGTCGGCAGTTGATGCGGTTGTTGCGTTAAGGTAGCACAGCTTTTTACCGGTTTGTGATGCAATAATTTTTGCTACCGTGGTTTTGCCTACTCCCGATGGCCCATAAAATATAAGGTTTGGTATATCGCCCGATTCTATTATTCTTCGCAGTATTTTACCCTCTCCTATAAGATGGCTTTGACCTGCTACCTCATCTATAGTTGTAGGTCTTATTCTATCTGCAAGCGGTGTCTGCACAACCTGCACCTCCTAAACTTTATATTAATATTATTTTACATTAAATTTCATTCTTTTTCAACCGCAAAAGACATAAATATATGTAGGGTGAAAATATGAAAAAAACGGTATTTATAAAAAACGCTGCAATTCTTACCGTATCATCTTTGATACTTAGATTTGCAGGTATAATATTTAAGGTGTGGCTTGCCGCAAAAATAGGTGCCGAGGGAATTGGCCTTTACCAGCTTGTGTTTTCGGTATATATGTTTGCCGCTACCTTTGCAACAAGCGGAATTTGCACCGCCGTTACTCGTCTTGTAAGCGAAGAGTTGGTTGTTGGTAATAAAACGGGAATTAAAAAAATAATCAACAGATGCATAGGATTATCCTGCATAATTGCAGTATTTTCTATTGGCGTACTGTTTTTTGGCGCAAATTTTATATCAACAACCTTGCTTCACGAAGCACGAGCCGCATTATCACTTAAAATTTTAGCCTTTTCGCTACCTTTTATGGGCATTTGCAGTTGCCTTAAGGGTTATTTCATAGCACGCCGCAAGGCCGCGCCATCATCGGTATCACAATTGCTTGAGCAAGCGGTACGAATTGTTGTAATTATGTGGCTTGTTGCCAAATATAATTGTTTTGGCCTTGAATATTCATGTGCCGCTGTTTTGTTCGGCGATACAATAGCCGAAGCTGTGTCCTGCTTTTATGTATATGTAAGATACAAAACAGATTTTAAAAAACTTAAAATAACTACCCCCCTTACACGAAAACCATATAAATTACTGCCTGCTATTTCACACATAGCTTTACCTATTACCTCAGGCAGATACCTAAATTCCTTGCTGCGTATGATAGAAAACATTTTGGTGCCAATTTGTTTATCTAATTCTATTTTGGGCGGAAACGGAATGTCACTTTTTGGTATGATTAAGGGCATGGCGCTTCCACTGCTGTTTTTTCCGTCAACACTACTTAGCGCTATATCTACCCTGTTGCTGCCCGAAATATCAGAAGCCGCGGTTCGCGGCAAAACAGGTATTGTTCGCAGCATTGTTTCTCGTATTATAAAAATAACAAGCCTTATATCGATAATTTTTTCGGCGCTGTTTTTAGTAGGTGGTAAAAATTTAGGCGTTTTAATTTATGGTAGTAAAGACGTTGGATTTTTGCTGTGTGCACTATCGCCAATCGTGCCATTTATGTATTTAGACGCTATATCCGATGGTATTTTAAAGGGCCTCGACCAGCAAAAATTTACATTTAGAACCTCTGTAGGAGATTCGGCTATACGAATATTGCTGGTGCTTTTGGTTTTAAAACGTTTTGGCATTTATGGTTTTATAGGTATTATGTATTTTTCAAATTTGTTTACCTGCGCATTAAACGTTAACCGACTTTCAAAATTAAGCGACGTAAGGCTTAATTTAATGAATAATTTTTTTATACCCGTATGCTGCGGATTTTCGCTTTGCCTAATTACAAGGTTTGTGCTTGGATTTTTTAATGTGTCAACTTTAATTTATGTGACTATTCTTTGTATAGTTTGTATTCCGCTTTATTTAGCTCTTTTGTTTTTACTGGGCATAATTGACCGCGATGATATAAGCTTTATAAAAATATAAGGAGAGCGTAACACTCTCCTTATATTTTTATTTTTTTAGCTATAAACTGTGCTAAAAATAAAATTATTATATCTTTTATCAAAAAAGGTAATGAAGCGCTTAAAAACGAAATCCACAAATCGTTGCCGGTAACAACACAATACTGTGTTACTCCTACTGCGTGACAAAGTAAAAGCGACAGTATTATAATGGTATATTTTATAGGTTTATTTAATATTGTTTTAGCAACTCCGCAAAGTACAGCGGTTATTAAAAAACCCCATATAAATCCACCCGAAGCACCAACCAGAACGCCTACTCCACCCGAAAATAAAGAAAAAACAGGAACTCCTGCGGCGCCAAGCAAAATATAAACCATAGTAGATGCAACCGCGCCTTTAGCGCCTAAACAAAACGCCGCCAGACACACTCCGAACAGCGAAAAGGTCATGTTTATTCCAAAGGGTGTTGGTATTGAAATCCATGCAGAAGCTGCAATAATTGCCGTAAAAAGCGCTGATTGAGCTATTTTTTTTGTTTTTAAACTATTCATAACAACAGCTGCTCCATACCCACAATTTGTATTTCTCCTTGTGATAAAACCTGCGTTTTGCCACATTCGTCTACAACAAGACGTGCATCATCATCTATATAAGATACGATACCACTATAAACTTCGCCGTCTTTTGTATATTTTATTTGTTTACCCGTAAGCAAAGAACGAGCCTGATACTCTTTTATAAACTCCTTTTTATTTAAGTTTTTATATAATTTAAAAAAGTTATTACAAAATTGTGCAACAACTCGTTCTTTTACACGGTTTTTAAATATAATTTTGCTTTTTTTATTAAAAACACTGTCAGCCAACGGTAAATTTTTTGGAAAATCTCCCTTTGGCGCAAAAAGGTTTATTCCTATACCAAGTATACAATAATCTATTTTTCCGGTCGTGTCAAATCCGCCCTGGGCTAATATTCCACACACCTTTTTGTTTTTGATATAAATATCATTTACCCACTTTATATCGCATTTTTTGCGTGATATGGCCTCTATTGCTTGCGCCGCAGCCACAGCAGCAGCAACCGTTATAAAAAGTATGCTGTCATTATTGTTTTTGGGCCGTAAAACAATAGAAAAGTAAACGCCGCCACGCTTTGAAAAAAATGTGCGACCAAGCCGTCCTTTACCCGCGGTTTGCTCTTGAGCCACAACAGTTACACCCTCTGCCGCGCCGCTTAATATCATATTTTTTGCAATATTATTAGTTGAATCGACCTTGTCAAAACAAAAGGCCTTTATATGTTTTGAGTGTTTTTCTATACTTTTATAGTTTAACTTCACTTGTTTTCTCTCTTTATATTTTTTACTACAACAACACTTTTTTGTGTTTTAGCGTTAAATTTTGATGTTGACTTTTTATTTTTATTTATATATAATAAATAGGCTAATTTAATAACGAGATGTGGCTCAGTTTGGTAGTTTTAAATGCGACCGCTGCCTGTGGCAGACTAAGGGAGCGTTTAAAAGGCGCAGCGGTCAAAGTTTATAGGCGATATAAGCCGTTATAAACTTTGGGCACCGCAAGGGTAAGCGGAGTAGCAGCGCGGATGTATTAAAAGCATCTTTTATAAATTAATTTAAAATTAAATAACGAGATGTGGCTCAGTTTGGTAGAGCGCTGCGTTCGGGACGCACAAGCCGCAGGTTCGAATCCTGTCATCTCGACCAATTTAAACTCAACCTTTAAGTTGAGTTTAATTTTTTTATTAGGATTCGAACCTGAGAAGGTCCGCCGCGTAAAAAACAGTACGGTGTACTGTTTTTAGCAAGGAGCGCGTAGTCGGGTACCGAACGCAAAGCGTTGGGTCGACAAGCGAAAAGTATGCGAAGCATACGGTCGAATCCTGTCATCTCGACCAATTTAAACTCAACCTTCAGGTTGGGTTTTTATTTATATTCAAAATTTTTGTTTTCCACTATTTCTTTTTTATATTTAGCAATATAATATTTTGCCATATTAAGATTTTGTTCTGAGTAGTTTCCACACTCTTTTGGTAAGGCCCCTGGTATTTCGCCCTCAAACTGTAACACAAAATCACACATCTCAACAACCAGTTCATACACATCGGCGCTTTTTAAATCGCCAAACATTACAAGATAACAGCCTGTTCTGCAGCCCATAGGTCCAAAATATATTATATCTTCTTTAGCTTTACTGTTTCGCAAATATGTAGCGCATAAATGCTCTATGGTATGTAGCGCCGGCATATCAATTACAGGCTCTCGGTTAGGAGCCGTTATGCGTAAATCAAAAGTAGTAACTACGCAATCGCCCTTTTTGTCACGGCGCGACACATAAATACCCGCTTCTAATGTTAAATGATTTATTCTAAAGCTTTCTATTTTATTCATATTTAAATCTCCGGTTTAAAGCTTGGCATCAACTGTAATTTAAACAAATTCATTTTATGCTTTCGGTCAATAAGCTTTTTCTTTTCAGGGTCGTCAATTTTTCCTGTGCGAATATAAACATCAAGCTCGGCGTAGGTAAATCCCAAATTTTCCTCGTCGGTTTTGCCGCAAAGGCCGTCGATTGGCACCTTATCAACAAGCACATCGGGCAATCCTAACACCCTGCCAATTTCCTTAACCTCAGTAACGGTAAGATTTGCCATGGGTGAAAAATCTCCAGCAGCGTCACCATAACGCGTAGAATAACCCACCCAATCTTCTGATAAATTACATGTGTTTACTACCCTGCCATTAAGGGATTGGCTTATAGCGTAAAGCACCGACATTCTAATGCGTGGGGGTAAATTAACACGCGACTGTACCGATACATCAAGGTTGCTCGGCATATTTTTAAGCACACCCTCGACAGCATCTTTTACGTTTATTTCATAATGTCTTATGCCCAAATGCTTTACAAGCAGATAAGCCATATCTATATCGTGCTGCTCGCCTTGTGGCATAAGCACACCTATAACTCGGTCACAGCCTAACGCTTCTACGCAAAGGGCTGCCGCTACCGAACTGTCTTTACCGCCCGAAATACCTACCACTGCATTGCAGTCCTTACCGTTTCGCTCAAAAAATTCTTTTATCCAATTAACACAATCGTTTTTAACCTTTACAGCATCAAACATTTTTACCACCGCTTTCTTTTAAAATATTATATCACAAAAAAGCCTAAAAGCAACTTATAAAACAAAAAAATCGCCCCTTGGGCGACCAAAATACAACAAAAGCAAAACAACCCTTGACCGACCGTTTCTTTACACGGTTTTTATCGGTCAAGGGTTATTTTTGTTCACTCTTGATATCTAACATCTTTTTGTTGTACCTCACCTTTCTTAAATTTTTGCTTTCATTTAACTGCTATTAACATCACATTTTGGCGTTTTTGCCTTTCTCGTAAAGCGAGTTTCTCTTGTGATATGCATATTGAAAGCTTATATAAAACTCTTTTCTTTGTAAAATTTAAGGCAACTTTCAATTTAAAAACACTTTTATAATTTCTGGAGTTATCTAACTTTTAATTTTTCTTTAATACACCTTTTATTCTACAAAGCATTAAGAGTATTTTACTTGAACATCGGGTATCGCCCTTTCCTTTTGCATCATTACTATATCATATTAAAATCAAATTTTCAATTCGCAAATTTCATAAACTTAAAAGTGTAAATTTATGCTAAACATAGATTTTAATTTTCAACCCTTAAAAAACATTGACTATACAATAAATTTATGATAAAATATTTTTGTTGGTTGTTTTGCAAAGCAACTTTTTTTACTAAAAAGCGGAGTGAATTTCACTCCGCTTTAATTTTTTTAATTTTTATTGAGAAGGTTTACCCTCTTGAAATGTATCTGGGTCAAAACACGGTATTTGGGTTGCGTTCGCATTACGGCGACTTTCTTCGTACCACGCCGATTCTGCATATCCAACTTTTGTTTCAACAGCCGCCCACACGCCATCAGTTTTAATAACTTTGGTCCTGTAAATAGGATAGATGTTTTCACCAATGGGAACAGTTGGGCTTCCTGGTTTACTGTTGTTGCCCCAAAAATTTATTTCGCCGCGCTCACCGAGATATTCGCCGGTTGTAAAGATATAATACTCGGTACTGCTTTCAAACTTAATCAAAAAATCCAGACTGAAAGATCCAAGTCCAAAAATTTCAGTTAATTCTTTGCTTTGGGTAACCGCCATACTACCGAGGGTGTCTCTTCCGCCACTCCAACCAATACCGCCATCCTGACGGTCCTTTATCTGATCGTTAAGATAAGAATCTGATCTATTAAGACCGTGTTGCGGATGATTTATTATTTGGTCAATCAAAGAAATATGGTTTTCGCCGATAGCATCGTCGGTCGGCAAATCGCCCGAACCTACCCAGTTAAACTCGCCTAGTCGAACTGAAATTTCATACGAAACGGGATTTGGCCCCAAATTAGAATATTTCCAGGTTGCATAAACACCGCTGATCGAAAAAATAATTAACAAAGCCATAAGTAATGACAAAAATTTTTTAATCATCTCGTTTGTCTCCTGCCACAACAAGCTCTGCTTCTTCTGCCACGTCATAGCCAAGCCGAATTTGCAAGCGCTCATTTTTAGCGGTTTGCAGTTTTTTCTCTAAAATTGGTGTAGCTATCATAGACACAACTATTAACAACGTGCAAAGCCAACCTGCAGGGGACTGCATAAAGAGAATAAAGCTGCCTATAAAGGGTATTCGCTCGCCCGTGTATATAGCTTTCATTTGGCCGTATAAAACAGGGAACCGGTCGGGAGAATCTACCGCATCACCCTGAAGTTTAAAATGTCGACAATCAGGATGCGATGCGTTAGGTTCTTCAATTTCCACAATTCTATGAGCTATCATCATACCATCAACTTCATAAACCACTATATCGTAGAGTTTAAGTTCCGTTTCTTCAGGCAGTTTTTCGGTGCGAATTAAATCAAAGGTCTGAATCTGGTTATCAAGTCTGTTTTCAGTAAGATATGTATTTTTATCGTTTTTTTCTGCCATTGAGCCAGTTTTAACAACTCGGTATGTAGGAAGTACGCCACAGCAAGAATTCTCGGTGCAATTAATAACAACCGAGCCGATAAGCATGGCTACAAAAGCTAAACAGACCACGCCTGAAATGGCATAGTCAGCAATTTTGACATATTTACTTTTGGCTTTTTTCGATTGCCTTTTTTTGTACTCTTCGAAAATTTGCTCATCATCAACACCGTTATTAATCAGACGCAAGGAAAGGCGTGTAATGATATACAAACAAACAACCGAAAGGGTTGTCAGCATAACAAAAACGATAAGACACAAAATAAAGACATAAATTTCGTAGTCTGTCATATTTTCTTACCTTATGGTGAGACGGCAAGGAACGGGCGCCCATTCCTTGCCGCCTTAAAAAGCATTTTTATTAAGAAATAATACCGTCTGTTACACGGGCAAGAATGTTGCCGTTAACTGCTTCACGGAAAGCGTCATGCTCGGCCTTGGTATCCAAAACGAATGTGTTGGTAAGTGAAATCATATTCTTTAATTCGGTTTCACCCAAAGCATATGTAAATGTGCCGTTTTCACCCTTGGTCCAAGTTACATTAGGACTAAACACTCCATCTGACTTGTTTGTAAGGGAAAATATGTCAGTGGCTGTTCCGTTTTCGTCATAGTCACCATTAGCAGCCATTTTATACTGCATAGTAGTGGTGGTGCCAAAATAAAGTTCAGAAGGAACGGCATTTTCCTTAACCGACTGTGGAGCGTTGCTCGCGGGAGTAAATAAAACTGTAAGGTGAATTGCTTCTCCGTCACTGGAAGAGAACACCAATTCTGCTTCGTGGTCTTCGTTTGCCTGGTCAACAGTTAAAACAAGATTACTTTCAATTTTGTAAACACCGTTTGAACCAATAAACTCGGCATCAGCAACCGTAACCTTTGCTTCAGCAAAAGAGTCTGCAATGTCATTAGTAAGAGCATAAGACCATGTAGCATATACTCCACCAATTGTAACGCAAAGCATTAAAGCAATTAAAACACTTAATTTTTTCATTTTGTTTTCCTCCTAATATGGTTATGGTATTATTATACATTTTTATACTTTTATTTGTCAAGTTAAAACTCTGTAGTTTATTGACTTTTGTACTATATTAATATAAAATTAAAATAGAAATTTAAAGGGGTTTTAATATGAAGAGGCTTTTGGCGGTTTTTTTATCGTTTTTATTAGTTTTTAGCTTTTGTTCCTGCGGACAATCAAAATCTGACGGTTGGTATACCGAAGAAGAAATTTCGATAACCAAAAGACAGGTTAAAAAAATTGTAAACGGAGACTTTATAACACCTAAAAATATTATTGTTATAATTGGCGACGGTATGGGGCCTAACGATATTACCTTGGCAGAAGATAATATCGACGGTGTTTATAAATTTGGGCTTGTTTTAAACCAAATAAAAAATCACGGTCTTGCAACCACACATTCTGCCGATGCCGAAGTTACCGATTCGGCGGCATCGGGTACAGCCCTTTCAACAGGAATAAAAACTAATAATGGCTATATTGGCAAGGATATTAATGGTAACGACCTTAAAACCATGGCCGAAATTGCACGTAAGTCAGGTAAAAAGGTTGGTATTATTACCGATGAAGACATTTCGGGTGCAACACCTGCAGCTTTTGCTGTACATAATATTTCACGTTCAAATAATACTGAGCTTTTAAATTCAATGATTAAGTTTAAACCAGATGTGCTTATGGGAAAGGATTATAACAGCGTGTTTGCTGTTCTTGATCAAGATGCACGTAAAATTTTTAATAATGAATATATTGTTGCAAAGGATTTTAGACGTTTTAAAGAAATTTTAGACACCGACCCAAACTGTGAAAAATCATTTTTAGGCTTTTTAGACGGATATTCTACCGTGGCTTCATACAATCTTGCCCAATGCGCCGAGGTTGCTTTTAAAAGACTTGAAAACAAAAACGGATTTTTCTTACTAATTGAAAGTTCGGGTACCGACAAGTTTGGTCACCGCAATAATATTAATGGTAAGCTTAACAGTGTAGTAACCCTTGACCGCACCGTAGCGGCAGCGCTTTTGTTTATGAAAAACAATCCCGACACCTTGCTTATTGTTACATCTGACCACGAAACAGGCGGAGTTAAATTACCAAATGGTGATGAAAAATTAAGCGATTTACTAACCGTTACCGAGCACACCGCAACACCCGTTCGCGTTTTTGCTGTGGGTAAAGGCACAGAATATTTTAAAGACAAAACTGTAGATAACACCGATATTGCAAAATTTTTAATAAAAGCAATTAAGGGTGAATAGCTTTTTGTTACAATATATAGTATAAAAACAGCGGAGTGGAATCACTCCGCTGTTTTTCGTTTTTTTTAATAAAACAAACTATTACTTTGTTTTGTAGCCTATGTTTTTCTCGCCATAAGTGAATGAAATGTTGCAAATGCTGGCAACTGTAGGATATATGCCAAAAGTTATTAGACCAAGCCAGAAGTAAGCACCTGTGCGGCATTTATACCCTTCAGGACGAAGATTTGAATGGTTTATTACCACACTTCCAATCCATCCAAATATAAATGTAAGTAAGAAGCGAACGATGTTTTTGCTCATAAAAACAACCCCTTTAAAAATTTGATAACAATACTTTTTCTATTATTATCTAATAAAATTCTACAATAAAAAGCTAAAAATGTCAAGTTTTGTAATATAAAGACAGCTTAACCAAAGGAAACACCTTTAATTTATCGTATTACAACAAATTAAAAAGTAAATTCACACAGTATAAATTCCCACGAGTTACAAATAATAGTATCACGATTTGAATTTAAAGGAGATTTGTATATATGAAAGCAACAGGTATTGTGCGCCGCATAGATGATTTGGGGAGAGTTGTTATCCCAAAAGAAATTCGCCGCACTATGCGGATAAGAGAGGGCGACCCTTTGGAAATTTTTACTAATAATGAAGGAGAGGTTATTTTTAAAAAGTATTCACCAATGGGTGAAATGGTGTCATTTGCTGCCGATTTTGCCGAGGCTATATCAAATAGCAGTAATTTAGCGGTATTAATTTGTGACCGAGACCATTGTATTGCTGTTGGAGGCACAAAAAAGAAATTTATTGAACAATCAATTACCCAAGATCTTGAGAAAATAATAGAAGACCGTAGACTTTTTGTTAATAAAGAAAATGCTTCTATTTTTGCATTAGCTGATTGCGAACAAAAAATATGTGTTGCAGTACCTATTATTGCGGCAGGTGATATTATAGGCTGTATTGTTTTAATTGAATCCGAAAAAGCGTCATCTGCTAATGAAACAGATATTAAGCTTGCCGAGGCAGCCGCACATTTTTTAAGCTCACGTAATGAATAGAATTACACCCTCTTTATTTTTTAAAAAAGAGGGTGTAATTTTACTTTTATAAATTTTTATGTGTAGATTTTTTAAAATTCTTTTGATATAATTAAAATAAAAAAGGATTTTTTATGCGAATAAAACCAATAGCATACATAAAAACAAATTTTAAAGAAAAATTTGGAATACCAAGACAAAGCGGAATAATAGAAGAAATTAAGGGTGAAATAATTTTTGAAAAAGAATTTCGCCACTCAGAAGCTTTGCGCGGAATAGAAAATTACTCTCATTTGTGGTTAATTTTCGATTTTTCAAAAAATCATCGCAATACATTTTCACCTACTGTGCGTCCTCCTCGTCTTGGTGGTAACACTCGTGTTGGTGTTTTTGCTACACGTTCTCCCTTTAGACCAAATAATTTAGGTCTTTCTTGCGTGAAATTCGAGGGTATAAAAAAAGATAAAAATTATGGTGATATTTTAATTGTAAGCGGTGTTGATTTGCTTGATAATACCCCTATTTTTGACATTAAACCCTATATACCATACTGTGACTGTAAACCACTGGCAAAAGCCTATTTCAGTGATAATTTCAAGGATTATAAAATTGAAGTTTCATACGATTCTAAAGTGTTTGAAAATATAGAAAAATCAGATAAAGAAAGCATTATAAAAATAATTGAACAAAATCCAAAACCTGCTTATAAAAAAGACACGCGCGAG
>JAZNSJ010000014.1:0-14335 GCA_045591155.1 Acutalibacteraceae bacterium
TGTCCAAGGCTTGTAACCGAAGCTACACCTTTAAGAGTTGATAGTGCCTTTAGCATTTCTTTTTCATCGCACACAATTCTGGCTACCAAGGATTTATCGGTAGAAAGCTTTTGTGAGAGGCTTTCGGGAGTATCGTCAGCAATAATCTGACCCCTGTTTATAATGATAACCCTCTTACAAACTGCCTGAATTTCAGAAAGAATGTGTGAAGATAAAATAATTGTATGATTTTTGCCAAGTCTTGTAATAAGATTACGAATTTCGATAATCTGTTGCGGGTCAAGACCAACGGTAGGTTCGTCAAGAATTAGCACGTCGGGGTTGCCTATAAGCGCTTGCGCAAAGCCAACACGCTGGCGATAACCCTTTGAAAGATTTTTAATAAGGCGGTTTTGCACGTGGTCAATACGTACAAGTCGCATAATTTCGTCGATATGGGGGCCTTTTGGAAACTTAACTTTTTTAAGATCGTATACAAAGTTAAGATATTCTCTAACCTTCATATCGGTGTAAAGGGGTGGAAGCTCGGGCAAATAGCCAATGCGCTTTTTTGCTTCCTCTGGATTTTCGGCAATGTCAAAACCGTCAATAGTGACCTTGCCCTGAGTAAGTGAAAGATATCCGGTAAGTATGTTCATAATGGTAGATTTACCTGCGCCGTTAGGACCAAGAAAGCCTACAACCTCGCCCTTGTTAATTGAAAAGCTTACATTTTCAACCGCAAGGTATGTACCGTATCTTTTGCTGAGTCCGGTAACTTCAATCATTTTTACTACTCCTTTGTGGTAAAGTTTTACGATTAATCATATCAAACAAATTTATACAATTTGTAAACGAAATGTTAATCTTTGTCGCTATATATATAAATATAAATAACAGTTAGGATTAATTATACATTATAACACGTCGATGTTCAAGCAAAAGTTTTTCAAAATTAACAATTTTTAAAAGCAAAATTCGGATATTTACTGTAAGTTTTGAACGAATTTAATACAAAATATTCACTTTTTTTTGGTGGATTGACAAGTAATATTTTAAACGATATAATGACAATGTATAATTGCCCTTGTTGTAAGGGCTTAACATACTAAGAAAGGAAGATTTTATGAAAAACAAATTGTTTAAAACGGTTAGACCAATGCTTAGCATTGCCGTTGCAGTAGCAATTTTAGCGGTATCGCTTTTTGCTGCAGTTCCGGGTATTAGCTTTAGTGCTGATGCGGCTACCGTAACAGACACTTGGGACGGCACGCAGGATAGCAATCTTGCAGGTTCAGGTACTGTAAATGACCCATACAAAATCAGTACTGCCGAGCAGTTGGCTTATGTTGCGCTTGGTACAACATTTGCTGAATCAAGCGGAAAATATTATAAGGTAATTGACAATGCTGTCTTTAACCTTAACGGTATGGAGGATATAACGCTTGAGTCTGATATAGGCGAGGTTATGGCAGCCACTCCCACCTCTAATATTTGGAAACCAAGTGAAAGCAAGTATAAGGCTGCATTTGGTGGCCATTTTGACGGTAATGGAATAATTGTTTACAATATGTATTCAGCTAATTTCAATACTACCGGCCTATTCCCCGAGGCAACAGAATATCCTGCCGATGGAAGTTCTGCAACACCGGGGCAGTTGAGCTTTAAAAATATCACACTTTTGAATTCAGTTTCAAGTGGCGGTAATTTTTCGGGCGGTATTGTAGGTCAGTCTTTTGTTCAAAACGGCTCAAAAAATCTTGCGTTTGAAAATATTAAGGTTCAAAACTGCCGGATATCTGATAAGGCATACGGTTATACGAGCGGCAATCGTACCAGTGGTATATTAGCAGGTACGGTTAACCACGCTAATACAACAATTAAAAACTGTATTGCAATCGATAATATTACGTCTGCTACCAATATTTCAGGCGGTCTTATTGGTAATACAAGCCAATGGAATGGCGGTCTTAGCGTATCAAATTGTATAGTAGTTGGCTCGTACGCTTATCCTGTACTCACTGCGGGAAGCGTAGAAACACTCCACCCCAAAACCTTAGCATCGGGCAGCTACAACGGTGTTTATACCACCGAGGCTGTGGATACTGCTACATATTCAGCTACACAGGTTAAGCAGGTAGCCCTTAATGATATGAAGGGCGCTGCTGCAAAGGCTGCAATGCCAAACCTTGATTGGACAAAATGGGTTGCGTTTGATGGCGAATTGCCCGATTACCGCGATAATCACACTCTTGTTATCGGCACAGGTGATGAAACAGGTCATAAGGTTACCTGCTCTGACACCGGTTGCGGTAAATCTATGGTAGAATCACACACCTTTATCGAAAACGAATATGGCACTATGAAGGAATGTGTTTGCGGTTACAGTGTGCCTGTTACCGACAGAAGCGAAGACACTTGGGATGGTACATTTGACGAAAACCTTGTAGGTTCGGGTACTGAGAAAGACCCATACATAATCACAACAGCCGAAGAGATGGCTTATGTTGCGCTTAAAATAACACCTTCAAAATCAAAAGACAAATACTACAAAGTAGCGCCTTATAAGGTGTTTAATATGAACGGTAAAAACGGTATAACCCTTACATCTACCGCGGCGCAGGTTAAGGCAGCATCTACCAACAAAAACTGGACCGGTGGCGGAGATGATGGTGCCAAAACCTTCTCAGGTCATTTTGACGGTAACGGCGTAGTAATATACAATATTTGGTCACGTACGGGATATGGTGCATTATTCCCATACATAACCACCGAAAATGACGGAAAGAACGTTAGTATTAAAAATATTACCGTTATAGCTTCTTATTTTAGAGGTTATCATTTTGCTGGCGGTATTGTAGGTAGAGCAGCAGCTCCAGGCGGCGGTTATACACTCACAATAGAAAATTGTGCGGTTAAAAACTGCGTTATGACTGATGAAAACAATACAAATGTCAACTGCTCAAGAACAGCAGCTGCAATTGTAGGTACTGTTGAACATAACAGTATTGTTGTTAATAACTGTTTTGCGCTTAATAACCTGTTAGAAGGTACCGACAGACAAGGCGGTTTTGTGGGTGATGTCAGCACAAGTGCAAGCGACAATCCTAAGATCACTAATTCGATTATTATAGGCAGTTCGCCAATTGTTGTTGTTGGGCATAATCCAAGCGGAAACAGACCTGTTACTGCAAGAGTAATTGCTGCGGGTAACTTTACAAACGTTTATACCGACCAGTATGTAAAGAGCGAATATAATAACAAGATTAATAAGCTTGAGCTTAGTATGATGACGGGCGTAAGTGCTCCTCAAAATATGACCGAGCTTGACTACAACTCAATCTGGTTTGCAAACACAGGCTTGATTGATTTACAGATTTGCCACCAGATAGATGGCTCTGTAAACGCAAGTGATAAATACGCAGGTCACAATATAGCTTGTAAGGTTTGTAATCTTGACGGTGTTATAATTTCAAACCACAAGTATAACGATGAGTACACCTGTACTGTTTGTGCTTTTGAATGCGACCATAAAAATGATGAATATATTGAAACGGTTAAGTATACCCTTGATTGCGTAACACCTGACGCTACTGGTATATCATGTGCGTGCGGTTTTGAGGATTTAAAAATCCACGAGGATGCAAAGGGTCACGACCTTGTAAAAACCGCTGGTGTTGATCCCGACTGTATACATGATGGTAACGTAGAATATTACACCTGTAAAGAATGTGAAAAGATATTCTTAACCAACGATAAGTTTGCTCCTATGACGGAGGCTGTTGTAGCGGCTGCTACTGTTCTTAAGGCTACAGGTATTCACGCACCTATATTGGATACCGATGGCAAAATCGTATACAAGATGGAAAATGGAAGACATTATAAAGTATGTAAAGTGTGCGAAGCAAAGTATGAAAAAGAAAAGCACACTCCCAAATATATTGCTATCGAAAACAACGAATCGGCAGGTCATACCGCTATTTGTGAAGTTTGTCTTATAGAGGTAGCCGAAAGCAAGCCGCACAGCTTTGAGGACAACAATGAACAGTGCCTTGACTGTGGTTGGATTTGCGACCACAAGGATACAGTTGTTGCTGTAGAAGTATCAGATACTTCTTGTGCTGCTGAGGGCGCCAAGGCTGCGCACCACAAGTGCACAGTATGCGACGTGCGTTTTGCCGATGCTGCAGCTACTCAAAAAATCGATAAAGCTACCGTAGCTATCGAAAAACTTGCGCATAAGTTTACTAACATAGACCAAAACGGCACTGCTGTGCAAGATTATAACGACACTCACCACTGGTACAACTGTAGCGAATGCGGTAAATTTGATTATGCCGAGCATACAATTGTAGAGGATACAGAGAGTTACGAGGGCGTTTACAAGTGGTGTGAAGATGAAAAGGGTTACGGCTGTAACCACACCACATTTGATTATTCTATTAGCAACGAGGATGATATTGTTACGGTAACAGCACCCACCAACGCATTCACAAAGGATGTTATTACCGATATATTTGAAATTTCTAAAAAGGATGACATTTACGGTAAGCTTGAGCCAATATTTAAATCAAGCGGATGCGAAACCTTTACTGCTTATGAAATTACACCAAGTGAGACTATAGCTTCTGGTAAAAAGGCCAATATTACAATAGAAATTCCAACCATTTACGGTAGTCAAGGAAAAATAGTTTTCGTTGATTTGCAGAATGGCAAGCTTGAAACGCTTGAAAATGAATTAAGCACCGTTTATTACGATAAAAAGGGTAATGTGCTTGATTTAGAAACACTTAAGGCGACCCTTACCGAAGAAGAGTATCAGAAGATAATTAAGGATGCAAAAGAGAAATATTTTGTATCTGCTGCTACCGACAAATTCGGTTATTTTGCAGTTATTTCAGCCGATGTTGTTTTAGATGGTGAAAACAGCGCTGGCGGCACTCAGGGCGGTGTAAACGGCGACAGCAGCTTAACCAGCCCACCCACAGGCGATAATGTAATTTTCGCCTCAACAGTTATCGCAATTCTTGCAAGCGCGACAGTTTTATTTGTTCGCAAGGCAAAGATATAAATTTTTAAAAAGGAGTTCTAACAATATGTTAAACACATCTAAAAGAATTATTGCTTTACTATTAGCACTTGTTATGACATTTGCGCTTGTAGGATGCAGCAACAATGAAGACGATTATTCATCTGGTGGAGTTGTCTATCAGGATAACATTATCTATGTTGACGGCGAAGACGGTACCGGCGGCGGCACACAGCAAAGCGGCGGCACAACCAGCGGCGGCACAACCAGCGGCGGCAACACCTCTGGCGGCACCGTAATGGCAAACGGTGTAAACCCCGAGGATTACCGTGACACAACCGTTGTATTTGCTACAACCATCCTTTCTGAAGCCGATGAATCAGGTCCTATGATCGACAATTTCGAAAAGAAATACGGCATAACCATTAAAGAAGTTCTTGTTAGCGATGCCGTAAACGAGACTGCAGGTCTTTTGGCATCTGGTACAAACGTTGACGTAATTCGTTGTAATGCAGCATTCCCTGCAGCAATGGCAGTTTTACAGCCAATTACTGCTGCTAAGCTTGATATGACCGATCCTATTTGGGACCAAGCAATGTTTAACTATACGAAATTTGGCGGCGAACCATATCTTTGCAATACTATCAGTAACATATGGACCGAATCGGGTTGCGTTTTTTATTCAAAAAATCTTCTTCAGCGTGCTAACTGCTACACACCTGAAGAATACGACAAACAGGGTAAATGGACATGGGATGCATTTGCAGCTATAGGTAAGGCAGTTGACAGTCTTGACGGTATTGGCACAGGTATACGTGGTTGTCACGATACCAACAACTTCCTCTTGGGTTCAATGGGTTGCGGACTTTACAAGTATGACAACGGCAAGTTTACAAACGGACTTAATGATGAGCTTCACCGCGAGGCTATGGCAAAATTAGCTTCTTGGACAAAAGAAGGATTTATGAGTGGTTGGATTAATTTTTCAACAGGTAACATTGGTATCTGCACCGGTCTTGCAGGCTGGGGCCTTAAGAAAAACGGTTCTAACAAAGATTACAACTGGAACGACATTGGCTTCTATAAATTACCCGCATATAAAGAGGGTATGAAGGCTGGCGGCACAGGTCAGTTAATGGGTTGGGGTATCTGCCGCGGTTCTGATAACCCTGTAGGCGCTGGTATCTTCCTTCGTCAGTATCTTGACTCAAGCAACTATGACACTAAGGATGCTTTCATTTCTGACGAGGCAGCAAAATTCTTCTTTGGTTTGACCGAAAGCGTTGGTATGGAAAACTTCAATCCTACGTTTACAACATACGAATCAAACGAAGCCCTTACAGGCTTCTATGAGTGGGATTGGGAAAAGATTGCATACGGCGATCCAACACAGGTAGATGTATCATTTGACAAGCTCTCTGACTCGGTTGACAAGGCTTGCGATGTTCTGAATACTTTTGTTGCTAAGAACACAGGTATACGCGAATAATTAATTTTTCTGCCCTACCGCCACAAACGGCGGTAGGGGATAAAGCTCATAGAAAAATTTAGCGAAAGGAAGGTAGTTTGATGAAAAGGACTATTCAGTACGGAAGAAAAGTTATTACATTTCTTTCAGTACTTTCTATTCTTGCAGTATCGGTGTTCTCTGCATTAATCGGTGTAGATTTTACCGCTGTTGCACAAGAGTCGCAAAACATTAATGTTTGGGGCGGCCAGCATGAAAATATCGACAAAACTCAATTTGCCGATGGTAGCGGTAGCGCAGTAGATCCTTATATTATTACCAACGGTGATCAGCTGTATAGTATGGTGATAAATAAGGGCCAAACTCCTGAAGGCAACCCTTACTACTACAAGTTAGCTAACGATATTTATTTAAATGATATTTCAAATTATAACAAGTGGGGAAAATCAAGCTTTGATATGTCTTCACTTAACAATTGGAACGACGTTACAAAGGGTGGCGTTGAGTATAAACTAAGCGGTAATAACTACGGTTTATATCAAGGCGCAGACTTTGCAGGTGTTTTTGACGGTGACGGACATACAATTTACGGTTTGTATTCCGAAGGTCCGCTTTTTGCAGGCTTTTTACCAAAGGTGAGCAAAAAAACGGCAGAAATTAAGAATGTTCACTTTAGAAATTCTTACTGCGTAAACACCCATAAAGCTACTTCTGAAGAATTAGAAAAATTGCTAAACGGTGACAATAATCAATTATCACTTGACTGCATATACAACACAGCAGCCGTTATAGTTGGCTATGGCAGTGATGCTTTTGCAATTAACAACTGTTCTGTAAAAGACGCTTATGTTGAGGCAAGCGCATTTGCAGGCGGTTTAATCGGCGCTGTAAATTACTATCATGACGGCGGACAGCGTCCACCCGTTGTTAAAAATTGCTTGATTGCAGATATTGACCTTAATGCAACACGCAAAGAAGCTCATTTATACGGTGTTGAAGGCGGTATAATCGGCGGTTTTCCATTTGGTAGGGAAAATGTAACCACTATTGAAAGCGTTATCGTTGCAGGTGTACAGGCATACGGCGCTGATGACCGAGATATAGTATGGAACGGCTATAAAATACCTACTGCATCATATACATTTTTCTTTAAAAATGTTTATTCAGATGTTGAACACGAATATTTTGTAGAGCACGCTACTCACGGTGGACTTAGTTTTATAGATGAAGAGATTACCGTTGTAAAAGAAGGCTATCTTAAGGGCTATAAAGCTAAGGAAAAGCTTGATTTTGACTGGGAACACAACTGGAAGGTTGTTGACGGTGAGGATTATCCAATTCCTGCAAACAAGTATATTACTCCAACAGGTGATGATTACTACGAAGCAGGCGGTCCTGCTTCGGCAGAGGACTTTTGGGATGGTACTGCTGCCAGAGATTTTGCAGCAGGTACAGGTACTGCAGAAGACCCATATCTTATTGAAAACTGCGAGCAGTTCTATTTAATGGTTAGCACCCTTAATGCTGACAAAAACTACAAAATTGCTGACGGTGTAACTGCGCTTTATTTTAACAATGTTAAGGGACTTAGCTATCAAGAAACCATAAATGTGCTCAGATCTAAAAAGATGCACACTTATGCTCCTGGCGAGACCAATAACTTTAGCGGTGTATTTGATGGTAACGGTGTTACACTATACGGTATTAAAGCCGAGGGTATGCAACGCAGCGCTATTATTCCTCAGTCGGGTAATGCAACACTTAAGAACTTTACCGTTAAAAATTCACACTTTAATGCAACCGATGGTTACGTAATAGATGAAACTAAAACCGAAGGCGCTGCTGCAGTTGTTGCAGACCTTTCAACAGGCGCTAACGTTAGCATACGTAACGTTTCGGTAATAGACTGTAAGGTAAACAGTAACAGTGCAGCCGCAGGCTTGGTTGCCTGCTCACATATAAACGGTACAGTATTTATTGATGACTGTATCGTATCGGGCGGCGAAATAATGTCGGACGAGGGCAGCACACACCACGCAGCATTTGTTGCTACTGCAAAGAGTGGCGCACACATTATTAAAAACAGTATTTCATATGGCATTTATCCTGCAGCAGATAATGTGATGTCATATAATAGTACTTTTATAAATGTATATACCGATTTTGATGCTCCATCACCACTTGTAAAGGAAAGCACACCAAGTATAACTCAGGTTGAAACTGCTGCTTTGTTGGGCGAGGCTGTAAAGGCTACCGCACCAAAGTTTGACTGGGTAGAAACCTGGCAGACTACCGACGGTATTCCAAAATTCTTAAACTACAAGCCTACCTTGGGTACTGTAGGTGAAGTTTGGTCAGGTAAGGTTGCTGACGCTTATGCAGGCGGTAACGGAACAAGCAGTAATCCTTATCAGATTAACACTCCTGAAAGACTTGCCCAAATGCTTAACTATTCTAAAGCAGGCACATATTATGTGCTTACAGAAGACATTAAGCTTAATGATACAACCACTGCTAATTGGCAAGACAACGCAAAGCAATGGTTCACATCTGAAGATGTAAAGGCATTTGAGGGTATATTTGACGGTAACAACCATACCATTTATGGCTTGTGCAATAAAGATGTTAAGTCGGGTGTTTATGCAGGTCTTGTACCTGTTTTCGCATCAGCTGCAGAACTAAGAAACGTTAAGATAGACAATTCGTATTTCTCAGGTCAGCAGGGCTCATACATTGGCGCTGTTGTTGGTACCGTTCAAGACAATGCTTCAAACGTTTCTGCTGTTCGCGCAGCCTCTATTGGTGAAAACGTTACCCTTACAGGCGCTGCAAACGCAGGCGGTATTATAGGACGCGTTGGCTTTACCAAGCTTCGTATGGACAATAGCATTTTCTACGGCTCAATAAGCGCAACGGGTAAGGTTGGCGGCTTGGTTGGCGAGGTTACAGGTAAGCTTGATATTAGCGATAGCATATCTGTAGGTGTAGCTCCATTTGTTTCGGCTGAAAATGTGGTATGTAGCGGTATATACACCGATGCTAACTGCAATATAGAGGGCGTAACAGTTCTTAAAAACAGCGAAATGATAGGCGAAAATGCAAAAGATAGTATGACCGAGCTTGACTTTGGCAACGAGTATGAAAAAGGCGCATGGACTACAACTACAAAGTATCCTGTTCCTGAATTTGTGGTGCAGTCGTTTGACGGCGTTAAAAATCAGGTTTGGACGGGTGTTATTGCTACAAACTATAAAGACGGCGACGGTAGCGAAGAAAACCCCTATCTTATCGAAACCCCAGAACAATTAGCAAAGCTTATGATGGATGGTAGCTCTACAAAGGGTAAATATTATAAGCTTGTTGCCGACATCTTACTTAATGATATTTCAGATTCAATGTGGCAGGCTAAGGTAGGCTGCAACACATGGCTTACAAGTCAGGAAGTAAGAACTGCGTTTGAAGGCCATTTCGATGGTGACGGTTATGTTGTTTACGGTATTTATTATAACCAAAAGGCATCTCCAAGGGATACATATGTTGCATTGTTCCCCCGCATAGGCGGTACAATGACCATTAAAAACGTAGGTGTATCACAAGCTTATATTAGGGCTTCTACCGTTGATGATTCAACCTATGCAGGCGGTATATTTGGTATGGGTAGCGCATTCTATAACTTCTATGGAAACAAGAATAGGCCAGCTGAAACAGTAGGCGACGTGTTCTTGGTGCCAGGCGATACCGAACCTACACCCCTTCCTTCAATTTCGGGCTGCTTTGTTGACCACACCTGCTATATCGAGGGCTATAACGCAAGCGGTATAGGTGCTCCTGGTAGTGCGGCAATTGTTATACGCGACTGTATTGTTACAGCGTCATTAATACCCGCTTTAGACTCAAGAGTTGGTATTCTTCAGGGTTCAAGCTGGGCAGAGTGCTCACGTGTTTATAACTCATTAGCTTTTGCACAGACCGATAACATTGCAATCGGCGGCGCTCATCAGTGGATAAAACAAGAAGGACAAATTTGTACTTATACTGAAAACGTATACTATTACGGCAGTAAATACTGCTTTGGCGTTACACGCTTAAAGCGTCCTCAGTGGCGTGTTGGTGAAGAGGCAAAAACTGCTATGCCCGAGCTTGACTGGGAAAACACTTGGAGAGTAGAGCCCGACGGTACACCAGTGCTTCGTATCTTTGATAAAGAGGGTAGAAGCGGCTCGTTGTTCTCTGATAAGCAGTTCAATATTGCCGACGTTAAGATTAACTTTATAACAGGTGACTCAAGCATTGTGCTTGAACCGCTTGTTGGTAAGCCTTATGAAAAGGTGACATTACCAACCATTTCACGCACAGGTTATATCTTTACGGGTTGGTATGCATTCTCTGACTTCTCGCTTCTTTATCCGTATGAGTATTTCTTATCACGTGATATTAATGTTTATGCTGGTTGGAAGAAGAACGGTATTAATCAAGACTTTGAAAGCTATCCGTATTCTATGTATGACTGTGACTTAGACCGTTGGAACTATAACAAACCAGGTTCACGTGGTGGTTATAAATTTGAGTACGTTCACACTGGTACAAAATCTATGCAATTGCTTGACAACTCTGCCGAAAGCGCAGACCTGCTTATTAACTATGAGGATTGGCTTACAATAGATCAAGAATATACTATGACATTCTGGGTAGCAACCGACAAGGCAAACAACGCTGCTACACTGTCACTTGTGCAAAATAATCACCCCGATTATCTTGATACCGCGGTAAGCGTAGAGCCAATAGTTACCATTACAGGTCAGCAGGTAGGTCAGTGGAAGCAATATTCATACAACTTTACTGCTAAAACCAATTGGGTATCTATAAGAGCAACGGGTAATTCAAGCCTGTTTATAGATGACGTGGTTATTGCTCCTAAGGGTACAATAATAGCCGATACCAGCGGAAATACGGTAAGCGGTGATATTAACTCGGTATCGCCAAATACAGCTGACACAACCACAGTAATTGCACTTGTAGCTGCAATAGCTTGCTGTGCTGTGATTTTGGTTGTTTCTAAAAAAGGCTTAACCGAAGTTATTGAAGAAATTTAAGGAAAGGAAGGGTCTTATGAGATTTAATATTTCAGTAAAAAGAGTGATTTGCTTTTTGCTTGCGGTTTTAATGTTATTTTCAGTTATAGGCTGTAAAGAGAACAAGAAAAAGAAGCCACAAAAGGTAATTATTCGTGATAAAGTTGTTGTACGTGATGACAATAACGACGATACAAATGTTGACTCTTCTCAACCTATTGATAAGGTAGATCAGGTAACAACCCGCGCTAAGCGTGCATTACTTAAAAACGAAGAAGAGGTAGCAAAAACCCCATTTGATGAACTTCACAAAGAGACCTATGATCCAGAATTTGAATATGTAAATGTGGATTTTGCAGGTAACCTTGCAGATTATGTGATTGTTTACTCTGCTAATAAAGACAAAAACGGCGCTCCAACAAACGCTCGTGTTCTGGCAGAAAAACTTGCTACCTTTTTTAAGGACAGCGACAATGTAATTATTCCTGTTAAAGAGGAAAAAGAAATTACAGGCAATGAAAAAATGATTATAGTCGGTGATATCACCGGCTATAAGTCAAGCCTTTCTGAAAAGGAATTTGCCGTAAACCTTAAGGGCGATAACATTGTGTTTGAAGGCGGACACATTGTAATGGTAGAAAAGGCTGTTGACTGGTTTAGAACTGTAAAACGTGAAAGGGGCAAAATAGCAACCCTTACAGGTACACAAGACGACTTTACCTCAACCCTTGAGTTTGAAGGTAAGAAGTACGTTTACACTTGGGGCGACGAGTTTGACGGTGAAGAATCTATCGACACAAGTAAATGGCAAATAGGTAACCGTATGCCACAGTGGACCGACCTTGAGTATTTAAACACCAAGGATGTTGCTTACGTAGAGGATGGCAGACTGCGTATGACTGTTATACGTTATCTTTCTGAAGAAAACGCAAATATAGGTTGGGCAAGCTGCGGTTCGGTAGACACCTCAACCACTATGGCATACCGCAATGGTTATATCGAATTTGACGCCAAGATTTCATACACTAAGGGTATTATTATGCCGCTTTGGCTTATGAGTACACCGGGCGTTGGTATGTATATACCAAAAGAGCAGTATGGCGCGGCATGGTATTCTGAGTTTGATATTTTTGAAACCTTTGCTAACGGTGACCAGTGGGATGTAAGTATACACAGATATTACGTACCGTACGACATTAGAATAGACGGCGAAAGAATAAGTAACGGTTTGACTCACAGCTCAACCGATGAAAATGGTAACAACGCGCAAATCACCACCTTTAAGGGCAAAACAATTTATTACGCTCAGGGCGGCGAGGTAATAACTAATCTGTTTAAAACCAAAATTATCGGTGCCGGTTGGGCAAACTGGGGCTATACTACCAGCTGGCGTAATGAGTATGATACAGAAGAAAATAACAAGCAGAAGTATAACTTCACAGGCGAAGCGCTTGAAAAGCTAAATGACTCTTACCACAAGTACGGCTTGCTTTATACTAAAGAAGGATACAAGATGTATATTGATGGTGAGTGCTGGCTTGAGCGTGATTGGGATCCTGACTGGGATATGAAGGACGGCTTTGACTGGGATAATAACAACGGTTTTGGACACGATCTTCACTACTATCTTATTATGAACCAGCACCCCTATACCCCTGAAAGCGGATATGAGCCTGATATGTGGATTGACAACTTCGATATTCCGATTTCTTCATACATTAGCTCTGTTCGTATTTATCAGTTAGCTGATGATATTGATGTACGCACACCCGCATATTTTGAATAATTAAATACGCATAAATTATCCCCGATTAGTTAATGCTAATCGGGGTGATTTTTTTGAAAAAAAGAATTTTAAAAAATGCGTTAATTATATTTTTTTGCGGCGCGATTTTTTTTGGCGCGGCTTATGCTTATCTTGATTATCACGTTAATAATGATACTGCAAATGTCGACCAAAAGGACTACACCGTGCCATATAATCCCACACCCCAAAATTGCGGTATAGCGTTTGTTTTTCCAAACAACAGCGCGGCACTTGTATATCTTGACTTTAATAATGTAAATATACGACTTTTAGATATAGAAAGCTTTGATCCATCGCGCCCCGAATATTACGGCTACACATCAGACTACACCGTGTATACAAGTTACGAACTTATAGAGGGGATAATAGACCGCGTAGGTGGTATAGATATTAATCACAACGGCGAAACAATGCGTTATACGGGTGTTCAGGTGATTGACCTGATAGCCTACGGTTACACGGCAGATATAAAACAACAAATACTTTTACAAATTTTTAAAAAGATTTCTCAAAACAGTTTCTCAAAGGATGATTTTGTATATATAATCGAAAACAGTGAAAGCAATTTATCTTTTTTAGACTGCATTTATTGGCTCGATTATATTAAGGAAATGAGCGGCAGGATAAATATTATAAATTAACAGTTAGTTTAAGCAGTTCCAAACCGTTGACATTTTTTGCAGTATAATATATAATTATAATAACTGTATTCTTTTCGTCTTGGGGGGAACTATTTTGAACAGAGTAGATGAATTTTTTGGCAGTAATGTTTTTGGCGACGCCGTTATGAAGGAACGGCTACCCGAAAACGCTTATAATGAGCTTAAAACCGCAATATCACAGGGCAAAAGTATTGACCGCAAAATTGCCGATATTGTGGCTAACGCTATGAAGGAGTGGGCTATCGAAAAGGGTGCCACTCACTATACCCACTGGTTCCAACCAATGACAGGCATAACTGCCGAAAAGCATGACAGCTT
>JAZNSJ010000015.1:0-3260 GCA_045591155.1 Acutalibacteraceae bacterium
TAACATACGCCTGCTCAAATTAGCAAGATTTTGCTAAAAATCTGATTAGCAGGCGATTAGCAAAATGACGATTTCTGCTAATTTCCTGCTAATCGGGATATGGTAAAAGTTCAATTCTGTTTCACTCTCTAAAAATGAAAAACTCACCCAATTGAATGAGTGAGCAACAAAGAGTAAAAGTGCCGAGAGACCTTGATTTCTCGGCACTTTTTGGCGCGCTTGCCCGGATTCGATTATTTGTTTTCTTTCGCTGTATTTAGTGTTGAAATAAGTATTCTTTTGATTTCAAGACAATCATCAAGAAGCGATTGTCCTTCTTTTTCAGTGATGTATTCAGATAAAATCAAGAGTCTAATCCAATACTCAGTTTCAGCGGTTTCTTTAAGTGAGATTTGTAATTTTGCAATGAAATCTGCCTTGCTGACGCCATAAATTGCTTCGTTGGCGTTAGCGCCAATAGAAGTAGCGCTACGAATTATTTGTTTTGCTATAACTGTTTCGTGCTTTTCTTTGGTGAGATATTTGTTGAGTTTTATTATTCGGGCGGCAAAAAATAAAGATTTGTCGAGTAAAATGCTTTTTTGTGCCATTTTCAACACTCCTTTTTTAGATAATAGATAAAAGATAATAGATAATAACGAATAGTTGAAGCGGCGTGAGCCGCATAATATCTATTATCTATTCACTCTTATCTATTATCTATTATCTCTTATCTTAGGCGAGGTTTACCCCGCCGCTTTTGGCACCCGTAGCGCGAATCGAACGCACATCTAAGTCTTAGGAGGACCTTATTCTATCCGTTGAACTATACGGGCAAATTTTTAACTGCTCGTTAATTTTATCGTAAAAAGGCGGTAAAGTCAACATAATCTTGCTTTTTTGTCAGTAATTTGTTATACTAATCTTGTATTGGCAAATGGGGGTGACCGCCATTCGTGAATTAGTTTTAAAATTAAAAAGAACGTTCGTAAGCAAAAAGTTTATATACTTTTGTGGCTTAGGTGTTATCAATACTTTAAATGATGCAATTTTTTCATTAATTTATCACGAGCTTGGGCTTCAAGATAATATTGCGGCGGTGCTTGGCTACTTTACCGCATTTACAATAGCATTCTTTTTAAGTAGTTATTTTATATTTAAAAGCAAACCAGCTTTAGATAGATATATTAAATTTTTTATATCATATATACCTAATTTTATAATTTTCTTTTTGGTTACCTTTATTACCATAAACACAATGGAATTGCCACAGTTTTGGGGTACTATACTTGCTGCTATGGCGGGTGGTCCTATTACCTTTGTTATTATGAAGGTATATACGTTTGGCAAAAGATAGTAGTACAGCCTATATGACACTTTATCATATAGGCTGTACTTTTTATAATTTAATAGATTTTTGATATTGCTTGGGCGATATTCCCTTATGCTTTTTAAATGTTTTTATAAAATAAGAAAGGTCGCCAAATCCACAGTCAAGAGAAATTTCGGTAATGCTTTTATCCCCCTTAGCAATAACTTGACACGCACGCTCAATTCGATAAAAATTAAGGTAATCTATTGGTGTGCGATTTACCATTTCTTTAAAAAATCGGCAGAAATATTTAGGCGACATTCCCGACTCGTTGGCAAGCTCGGAAAGTGTTATTGTGCGATTAAAGTTTGTATGTATAAACTGTAGCGCTTTCTTTAGTTGATATGTGCGTTTTGAATAATTTGCAGTATCTTGAGCTTTAGAGTAGCAATTACCTTTTATTAATTCACCCAATATTTGCAATAGTAAGCCTTTTACCGTAAGCTCATATCCAACATACTCTTTTTCCATAGCTTCAAACATACCGTCAACAAGTCGGTTTATTTTGCAACCCGCTGAATACTTGTTTATAATCGTAGAGCTTGAATTTAATATATCATAAAGTTGGTTTTTACATACTTTGTTTTCTCCAAGCAGCCCTAGTATATCAAGTACTACACATTCGTAAATACAGTCTTTAGGGCTGCCGCCGTGTACCACGCTACCAGGTATAAGCGCAACATCACCTTTTTTAAGTGTAATTTCATTTCCGTCAAGCGATAAGATAAAGCAACCGTCTAATATAAGAACAAATTCAAATTCAGTATGCCAGTGAAAAGGCATTTCGTATTTTTGGTGACCTTTTTCTACATAGTGAAACTCTACAGGGAAATCAAAACTACCTCTAAATTTTTGTTCGTGAAATGCAGAAAAACTCATATTATTACCTCTAAAGTGAATATTGTTATACTTTTCTCCATTATACAACAAGTAAATGCTAGAAATCAATGATAAAATAATACTAAAATATTATTTTTATAATAAGGAGTTGCAACACTATGAGCAAATCAAGATACGTAGGCGATTACCCTGTAATTGGTATTCGCCCAATCATTGACGGTCGCCGTGGCCCTATGCAGTTGCGTGAAAGCCTTGAAGCACAGGTAATGGCAATGGCAAACGCTGCAAAGAAATTGTTTGAGGAAAATCTTTTCTATTCAAACGGTGATCCCGTAAAGGTTGTTATGGCTGATACCAGTATCGGCCGTGTGCCAGAGGCTGCGGCTTGTGCAGAAAAGTTTAAAAAAGAAGGCGTAGATATTACCCTTTCTGTAACACCTTGCTGGTGCTATGGCTCTGAAACAATGGATATGGACCCTAACACTATTAAGGGGGTTTGGGGCTTTAACGGTACCGAGCGTCCCGGTGCTGTGTATTTGGCAGCTGTTTTGGCAGGTCACGCTCAAAAGGGCCTTCCTGCATTTGGTATCTACGGACACGAAGTACAGGATAGAGATCAGGTATCTGAAATTCCCGAAGACGTAAAAGAAAAGCTTTTGCGTTTTGGTAGAGCGGCTGTTGCAGTTGCTACAATGCGCGGTAAATCCTATTTGCAAATAGGCTCACAGTGTATGGGTATCGCAGGTTCAATTATGGATCAAGATATGATGGAAGCATACTTTGGTATGCGTGTAGAGTCGGTTGACGAGGTTGAAATTCTTCGCCGAATGGAAGAGGGAATTTACAATGAGGAAGAATACCAAAAGGCTCTCGCTTGGACCAAAGAACACTGTAAAGAGGGTCGCGACGATAACCCCGAGTCAGTTGAATTTTTGGGGTGCGAACGCCGCATTAAGTTTACCCCTGAAGAAAAAGAAAAGCAGTGGGAATTCACCGTTAAAATGTACTGCATTATAAAAGATCTTATGGCGGGTAACTCAAATCTTCCTGATAGTTTTGAGGAAGAAAA
>JAZNSJ010000016.1:0-4607 GCA_045591155.1 Acutalibacteraceae bacterium
TGATAGGGCTATGAGAGAAATATGTGTACAGCACGGTGCTGGTTTTACTGTGGGTGAGCTTACAAGCGCCCGCGGTGTTATGCAGGGCGATAAAAAATCCGCTCGGCTTTTGGAATGTTTTGCTGCCGATGCAGTATGTGCATCACAACTTTTTGGCCGCGACCCTGAAATAATGGCACAGGCGGCTGTAAAGGCCCAAGAATTTAATCCCGATTTTATTGATATAAATATGGGTTGCCCTGCTCCAAAGGTTGCAGGTCACGGCGGTGGTAGCGCTCTTATGAAAGAGCCTTGGCTTGCGGCAAAAATTGTTGAACAGGTTGTAAAAGCAGCAAGTGTTCCCATAACCATAAAGATGCGCTCAGGTTGGGATAGCAATTCACTTAATGCAGTAGAGCTTGCACGTATGTGCGAGGCGGCAGGAGCTTCGGCAATAACAGTCCACGGCAGAACTCGCAAGCAAATGTATGCGCCACCAGTAGACTATGATATTATTCGCGGTGTAAAACGTGCAGTAAAAATTCCAGTTATTGCTAACGGTGATATAACCGATGCTAAAAGTGCTCGATTTATGTATGAATATACAGGTTGCGACTACGTTATGGTAGGTCGCGGAGCACAGGGAAATCCCTTTATTTTTGATGAAATAAATGCATTTTTTAAAGGGCGTGAATATATACCGCCCACACTTGAGGAGCGTTTTAAAACTTGCTTTAAACAAATTGAACTTATGCACAAATACAAGGAGTCCCGCACCGCAATTTTAGAATCACGAAAGCATACTGCGTGGTATCTTACAGGACTTCGTGGCTCGGCTGCTCTGCGGCGTATGTGTGGCGAAATTTCTTCACTTCGCGATATAGAACTAATTTTTGAAAAAGCTATTGAACAAAATAAAGAACTGTGATAAAATATCAAGGTTAAAAATGAATTTCAAAGAAGGTAAAACTTATGTCAGGACATTCTAAATGGAACAATATTAAGCGTAAAAAAGAAAAGCCCGATGCTGCAAAGGCTAAAATTTTTACAAAAATCGGCCGTGAAATTTCGGTAATCGTTAAAGCGGGTGGTCCTAACCCACAAGAAAATAGCAAGCTTAAAGATGCAATTGCCAAGGCAAAAGCAAATAATGTACCTAACGATAATATTGAACGTATTATCAAAAAAGCTGCAGGTGAGGGCGGCGCCAACGAATATGAAGAGCTTATCTATGAGGGCTACGGTCCTTGCGGTGTAGCCGTTGTTGTAGAAACTCTTACCGATAATCGCAACAGAACCGCAGGAGAAATGCGCCACTATTTTGATAAATGTGGTGGAAACTTGGGTCAAAGCGGCTCGGTTATGTTTATGTTTGAGCGTAAGGGCGTAATCGATATTGAGGGCGAAGGCCTTGATGAAGATACCGTTATGGAGGCAGCACTTGAAGCAGGTGCTGAGGACTTTAGCTTTGACGGCGACGTGTTTGAAATAACCACCGAGCCTAACGATTTAGGCGCAGTTCGCGACACTTTAGAAGAGCAGGGTTATAAATTTCTTTCTGCCGAAGTGCAGTACATACCCAGCACTATGAGCGCAATTGATGACCCCGATATGCAAACTAAGATGGAAAAGCTTATCGATATGCTTGAAGACAATGATGATGTTCAGGCAATCTGGCACAACTGGGAAATGCCCGACGAAGAATAATAAAACAAATTAAAACAACCGTAAACTCAATTTTGGGTTTGCGGTTGTTTTTTTGTTCTATTAAGACCATGGCTATCATAAACTTAAATAAAGTTGACGGACAAGGATATAAAAATGACGAATGAATTTGATAATGTAATTTTACAACTTGCTGATAGGGTAAAAAGAACACTGCAATTTATTCACGAAGATATAAAACAAAAATGTGAAGAAATACGCTTACGTGTGGGACTTCCTGTCAGTTTAACGGTTGGCGGAAGGGTACTTTTTGTTTGCCAAAATAGTGCGGTTAGCACTGCTCTTCCCAAAAATCCGCTTATTGCAACAAAGGATGATGTAAACATCACCCTGTCGTTACTGTGTAATCGATCGGTATATTTACACGAAAATGAAATAAAACAAGGCTTTATTTCATTATCTAACGGTTGTCGCGCAGGTGTATGCGGCATTTTTAATGCCGATGGTATGCTTGTGTCGGTTTCATCAATAAACATAAGAATAGCGCGCCAAGTATTTGGCTGCGCAAACTATCTGCTTTCTTATGTAGATAATGGTTTGCTTATAGCGGGTCCCCCCGGAAGCGGAAAAACCACATTTTTGCGCGACCTTGTACGATTACTATCAAACGGTAGTGTGGATATGTATTACCGCGTGGCAGTAATTGACAGCCGTGGTGAAATTTCGGGTGGTGGTACGCTGGATTTAGGTGTTTGTACCGATGTTTTATATACTACTAACAAATCAAGCGGTATAGAAATTGCTCTGCGAACAATGTTTCCGCATTTTATCGCTTTTGATGAAATTGGAACGCTTGCCGAGCTTGACAGCGTAAAGAATTGCTTTAATGCAGGTGTTGGTATAATTACCACGGCTCACAGTCGTGATAGGTGTGATTTACTACAGCGTGATGTTACAAGCAAAATTATTAAAAGCGGCGCGGTAGGCTGTGTAGCATTATTATCTGAAACATTAGGAAAAACACCACAAATTATAGCTTGCGAGGAGTTTAAAAATGCTTACTGTTAAACTTTTAGGAATAGTTTTAATAGTAGTTTCAAGTTCGTTTATCGGTTTTTTAAAAAGTAACTCTCTTACTAATCGGTACAAAAAGCTTTCACTTTTTTATGACGGTATCAACATACTTTATGATTACATAGAGCAGGGTGGATATGAGCTTGATATAGCCATAAAAAATTCATTTTCTAAATGTGTTTTTTTAAAGCGTGAAAGTGACAAATTATTGTGTTTTGATGCTGATTTAAAAAAGGATAAAAAAATAATAGAGGAATTTTTTGTGTGTTTAGGCACCTGCACGAAAAGGGTAGAGTGTGACCGTATAAATGCCTTTAGACAAAAAATTAAAACGCATTTAAAAGAAGCCCAAAACGATATATTACAAAAGAGCAAAATATATCAGACCTTTGGTATATGCATAGGACTTACAGTGGCAATATTACTGATTTAGAGGTATAAAAATGGATGTTGATTTTATATTTAAGGTGGCGGCAATAGGCATTATTGTAACGGTACTCCATCAGTTACTGGTGCGTTCGGGCCGCGAAGAGCAGGCAATGCTTGTAACCCTTTCGGGACTTGTTGTGGTATTGCTTATGGTGGTTGGCGCAATAGCCGATTTGTTTGGCACTGTAAAAGGTCTGTTTGGACTGTGAGCGGTGAATTAATAAGGTCGGTTGCAATTATAATAGTTGCCGCAGTTTTTGTAACTGCGCTTCGCACTCGACTTGGTGAATATTCTTTTCTTTTGGCGCTTGCGGCGATTGCCATTGTATTGGTAGCAGTTTTTAGTAATCTGTTTGGCGCAGTGTCAAAGCTTCGTGATTTGTTTTTACAAAGCGGTAATGCTACGGTGTATTTTGTTACGGCATTAAAGGCGTTAGGCATTTCGTATATTGCCACATTTGCTTCCGATATATGCCGTGATTTTGGACTTTCGGCATTGGCTCAAACAGCAGAAATTGCAGGTAAAGTAACAATTTTTATGTTAAGTTTACCGCTTATGACTGCGGTGCTTGAGGCGGCGCTCAAATTTGTAGGATTATGAAAAAAATAATTGTTTTAATATTTTTAATGTGCTTGTTAACGCTACCTGTAAGCGCCAATAACAACTATATAACGCAATACGATAACGTAGGCGCGGGTGTATTAGATGACCAACTTGATGAGCAAACGCGTGAATTTTTTAATGAAAATGATATAGATGCTAAAAATCCCAATTGGGTAAACCAACTTACAAGCAGCAGCGTATTATCTCATATATGCAAGTTTATAACAAGCGGGGCAAAGGCACCTATTAAAACCGGTGTTTTAGTAGCAAGCATAATATTTTTGTCGGCGGCTCTTACATCATTTGGTACGTCGCCACGTTTTGAAACGGCAATTTATGCCGCAGTGCTTGGCATTAGCGCGCTTATTGCAACAGATATATGGCAAAGTGTAGAAGCTGCTGTGAATGCGGTAAAAGGCTGTAGCTCTTTTATGCTTTCATTTGTACCTGTGTTTGCAACCATAGTAGCCCTTTCGGGCAAAACTGTAACGGCGCCTGCCATGAGCGCGTTATTATTGGGTGCTACCGAGGTGGTATCATTTGCGGCGTCATTTGCGGTATTACCTCTTATGGGTGGTTATTTAGCTCTTAGCATTGGCTCGGGTGTGTCGCCGCTTTTAAACCATTCGGGAATAGTTGAAAGCGTTAAAAAGCTTTCTATGTGGATAATGTCGTTGCTTGGCACCTTGTTTATAGGTGTTTTAGGTATTCAAACAGCTGTTAACTCTGCGGCAGACAGTGTTACACAGCGAACGGCAAAATTTATACTTGGCACGTCTGTGCCTGTGGCGGGCGGGGTGCTTAGCGAGGCGGTATCTACTATTTCTGCTTCTATGGGGCTATTGCGTTCATCGGT
>JAZNSJ010000017.1:0-3347 GCA_045591155.1 Acutalibacteraceae bacterium
ATACCCTTAATAACCGATGCAATTTGCTTAATATCGGCATTTTTAAGTGCCTGTACACCGTCAGAAAGTTTTAAACCGCACATTTTAATAACTGCTTGACCTACACGTTTATTGAGCATACCGCTTAAAAACTCATCAAGATTACGCTCTCGTAACGCCGATACTCTAAAGCTTAACATATCACATACATTTGCGAATGAATATTCAGGCATAAGGTCAAGTGTAATTACCTTTTCGCCCGATTGACGCTCGACTTCACGAGAAAGCTGCATAATTGGTGGGCCCGAAAGACCGTAATCACAAAAAAGCACTTCACCAAAGTCACTTCGTATGGCTTTACCGTCGATAAACAAATTTACACTGGCATTTACTTTCATACCTTTAAGTGATTTTACAATATCGGTTTCGGTCTTTAGCTGCACAATGGCAGGTGTTGTTTTCACAGTTTTATAGCCTGCATTTTTAAGAATTTTTAGCATACTGCCATTACTACCAAGTTTGTTTCCGCCCGAATAAAGACCTGTAGCAACAACCAGACTTTCACAAACAAAATCACCGTTTGTGGTTTTTATATTAAAGAAATTTTCTTTTTTGCTGTACGACAAAACAGCGGTATCAACAAATGTATCTACACCGTAAGTATCTAAGGCAAATCGTAATGCATCTACTACTGATGAAGCCTGTAAAGAATATGGATAGCCGCGACCTGTTTCGTCGTATGTAAACATAATACCTATTTCACTGAAGAAATCAGCGGCAAAATAATTATCGTAATTTTGCAATGCATATTCCGCAAAGCCTATATTTTCGCCGTGATAACGGTTAACATTTATATTTAAGTTAGTAATATTGCAGCGACCGTTACCAGTGGTAATAAGCTTTTTACCCACGCGAGAAAGCTGTTCGAGCACTGCTATGCTTATACTGCGGTCACGCATTTTTATATTTATTGCGGCGCACATACCTGCAGCGCCACCGCCAATAATTACAACATCATACTTCCCCGTCATTTTTACACTCCAAAATTTTAATTTTAATAATTTTATCACAAAAAAATAATTAAAGCAACAAAAAGCGAAAAAGAGCCGTGCAAAACACGACTCTTTTTCACTTTTAAGGGGTTTGAGGAGAGAATCGCAACATCAGTTGCGAATGTACCAACAAGGGTGCGGCTCCCTTTTGGTTGGTACAAGCATATTTTATACTTAAATTTTGACGTTTTTGTGAACACATTTTAAATATTTTTTTAGAATATGTTTAAATTTTTTTGACAATACTATTTTTGAAATGCGAAAGGAGAAATTATAAAAAATGAAATACTATAAAACATCAAAATTTACTAAAGCCTTAACCTCTACAGGTTTTGTTACAATAGTTGCATGTGCGTTAATTGCTGTAGGCGCAATAGCGTGGTTTGCTTTATCACGCAGTAATAGTGTTAGCGAAACACCACAACAAAATAATTCTGCGCCGTCATATCCTGAAAGTGACAATTCATATAATAGTAAGGCGGATACACCTGATACAACGCCAGAAACACCTGCAACAGATGTAAACGATGAACTAACAGAAGTACCCTATAGTGAAGAACAAGAAGCCCCCAAAGTTCAACAAGAAGAAAAGCCAACCTTTGTATTGCCAATAACGGGAAATATTTCAAAAGGATATAGTGATACTGCGCTTCAGTACTCTGCTACGTATGATGACATGAGATTGCATACAGGTGTAGATATTTTATGTGATATGGGTAGTAATATTAAATCGGTTGGCAGCGGCACCGTTAAATCGGTTGTAGATGATGCAAGCCTTGGAAAAGTGATTACTATAGAATACACCGATAACATTACTGTAAAATATTGCGGTATGGGTAGCTTAAATATAAAAGAAAACGACAAGGTAGCTACTGGTGATATTATAGGCACATCGGGCAATATTCCAAGCGAATGCGCCGATAATCCACATATTCACATTGAGGTTATTTTAGACGGTAAAGCTGTGTCACCACTTGCCGCTCTTGGACTTGAATAATTTTTTTAAAACCTGCCCTCGAAATTTTCGCTTAGGGGCACAAAAACGCGACACAATAAATTTGTGTCGCGTTTTTACGTTAATATTGTTTTTCTTATTGGATTGTAGCCGCAATAACCGCTTTAATTGTATGCATACGGTTTTCTGCCTCGTCAAATACAATAGACTGCTCAGATTCAAACACCTCTTCGGTAACTTCCATACAATTAATACCAAATTTATTGTAAATTTCTTTACCAATTTTGGTGTCAAGATTGTGAAATGCGGGTAAGCAGTGCATAAATCGGCACTGCGGACCTGCTTTTTCCATAAGCTTTTTATTTACCTGATAAGGCATAAGGTCGGTAATTCTTTCTTCCCAAACCGAGTCAGGCTCGCCCATAGATACCCATACATCAGTATATATAACGTGAGCATCCTTTACAGCGTCAGTACTTTCGCTAAATTCTATAATAGCGCCTGTTTCTTTTGCGATTTGAAGGCACTCATTTACAAGGTCGCTTTCGGGGAAATACTTTTTGTTAGTGCAAGCCACAAAATGCATGCCCATTTTAGCACAACCAACCATAAGCGAGTTACCCATATTGTAACGAGCATCACCCATATAAACAAGCTTTTTGCCTTTAAGGTCGCCAAAATGCTCACGAATTGTAAGAAAATCGGCTAAAATTTGTGTTGGATGAAATTCATTTGTAAGTCCATTCCAAACGGGAACACCCGCGTATTTGCTAAGTTCTTCTACAATTTCTTGACCAAAGCCACGATATTCAATACCGTCGTACATTCTACCCAAAACACGCGCAGTGTCGGCAATGCTTTCTTTTTTGCCGATTTGCGAGCCAGTTGGATCAAGATAGGTTGGGTGCATACCAAGGTCGGCTGCTGCTACCTCAAAAGCGCAACGGGTGCGTGTGCTTGTTTTTTGAAAAATAAGAGCAATATTTTTACCTTCATAGTATTTGTGCGGTGTGCCACACTTTTTCTTTTCTTTTAATTCAGCGGCAAGGTCTAATAATCCTTCAATTTCTTGGCTTGTAAAATCAAGCAATTTTAAAAAACTTTTTCCCTTTAAATCCATTATTTTGCAACCTCTTTAATTATATCTATTGCTAACTTTAAATCATCAAACGGAATATTGAGCGCAGGAAGCAGCCGCACCTTGTCTTTAGCAGTAAGACACAAAACGCCCTTTTCCATAGCCGCCCTTACAACTTCGGCGGCGGGTTTTACGGTTTTTATTCCTATCATTAGTCCCAAACCGCTGACATATTCAATACCATCGGCACCGTTTAATGTATTAAAAATATATTGAGTCTTTA
>JAZNSJ010000018.1:0-12408 GCA_045591155.1 Acutalibacteraceae bacterium
GCAGTAGCCGTCTACACGGCCTGTGTTGTCAACCGGTGTAAAATTCATAATACTTTCCTTCTCTTGTTATAATCCCGTAAAATCACGGTCAAATGTTATTACGCATACATAAGTTTTGTTGTATTGGCGCGCTTTTTGACAAATTATGTCGTTCAATTGATTCTCACTTATTTTAAAATCAGACGGAACAACCACATCAAAAATCAGATTTGTGCGTGTATCCCCTGCAGGAGTCATACGAAAATCATGAAGAGTTAACCGTTCGTCTATAGATTTTACAATATTTGCCATACTCTCACGCGCGGTGGTAACTGTTTTGTCATTGGTATCAATCGGATCCATATGTATAACAAGGTTAACACCTAATTTTTCGGCTATAAGCTTTTCACATAGGTCAATTTTTTCGTGGCAAGCCACAATGTCAACACCCACCGGCACCTCTACGTGAACCGAGGCAAACTGACGGCCAGGTCCATAGTTATGCACAATAAGGTCGTGTATGCCGTGAAACTCTTCAAAGCTTAAAACATTGTCGTTTATATCCTTTATAAGCTGGCTGTCGGGTGGCCCGCCTAAAATTTCGTTAAGCGTATCTCGCGCCGAGCAAAAACCCGACCACATTATAAACAGCGATACAAAAAGCGCCATAACAGCATCAAGATTAAACGGTATTATTGTAAATCTTGTTACAATTGCCGATATTAAAATAGCGGCGGTAGCAATGCAGTCGTTAAGACTGTCTTTTGCGGTTGCAACAAGCGCGGTCGAATCAATAATCTTACCTATTTTTTTATTAAAGAAATAAAGCCAGCATTTTATAATTATAGAAATTATAAGCGCTATAATTGCCAAATTTGAAAACATAGGCACCGCCTCGCCGCTTGTTAAGGCGGTTATAGAATCTTTAAGTAATTCAAAGCCTACAAGCAATATCAAAAACGATACTATAAAAGCCGAAATGTACTCCATTCTACCGTGCCCAAAAGGATGGTCGCGATCGGCAGGCTTACCTGCCAGTTTAAATCCAACAAGAGTAACTACCGACGAGCCAGCATCGGCTAAATTATTAAAACCGTCAGCAGTAACCGATAACACGCCGCCCAAAAGACCTATAACAATTTTTATAATACTTAACAGCACATTAGCGCAAATACCTACAACACTGCCCAAATTTCCATATTGCGCACGAGTATCAATTGATTTCGCATCGCTGTGGTTTTTTATAAACAGTTTTACAAGCAGTGCCGTCATTAAAACTTGGCTCCTTTAGCGCCTTTTGCACCAAATGACACACCCGACAAAATGTTTGTATCTATGGTAAAGGTCAAATTTTCGCGATTTCTCTGTCGGCGAAAAGCAATATCTACCAATCGGTCTAACATATCGGTGTATTTAAGGCCTGTTGCCTCCCACAAATAAAAGCCGAGTGAACCTGGTATTGTATTAATCTCATTAGCGTATACCTTATTGGTATTTACATCAAGCAAAAAGTCGATACGTACTACACCGCTTGCACCGATTGCTCTAAATATACGGCAAGAAAGGTCGCGAATCTCGTTGGATTTTTCCTCGCTTATATCGGCAGGGATTTTACGCCCGAGCGATGCCATACCCTTTGACGCTTCGCCGCTTTTTCCACCACCTAAATATTTATCCTCATACGACAAAATTTCATCATTCATAAAAGGCTCTTCACAAACCGAAGCCTCACATTCGTCGCTATCGCCAAGCACAGAGCAATTAATTTCGCGCAGGTTTGAAATTGCCTTTTCAACAAGAATTGTATCAGAAAAGCTGATGCCAAGGCTAATTGCCTCGTCAAGTTCATCTTGCGAATTTACTTTTGTAATACCAACGCTTGAGCCCAAATTTACAGGCTTTACAATAAGTGGAAAACCAACCTTTGATTTTATTTTATCTGTAATATCATCTTTATAAAGGGTGTATTCACGCGCACGGAATTTTATACAGTCAAGCACAGGCAGTCCTGCAGATTTTAAAACATCTTTAAAAACCGCCTTATCCATACCAACTGCCGCCGAAATAATATCGCAGCTAATATACGGAAGACCTAAAAATTCAAAATAGCCTGCCATTGTGCCGTCCTCACAATTGGTGCCGTGGACTATTGGAAACGCAAGATCAATGGCCTTATCTGGTGTTTTTTTGAACTTCTTTTGGTCAAGATAATGCATCAAAACCGCATCTTTTTCCTTAATAAAGGTAACGCGCCTTGCCGCTTTAAAAAGCTCAGGCAGGTCACGGTAATTTTCTATTTCAAAAAGATTATCTCCCGTGTACATAGAGCCATCTTTTGACACATATATGGGGGTTATGTCATATTTTTCTTGGTTTATTGCACGCATAGCTTGAACAGCGGATATAATAGATACCTCGTGTTCTACACTGCGACAACCAAAAAATACTGCTATATTTGTTTTCATAATTAAAACCTCTAATCTTAATTAAGGTAGTTGTCGGGCAAATCGTTTTCAAGCAAAACAACACTGTTTTTATTTGCCATTGGTGTATAAATTTCCATCGCCTCTTTAAAGCTTGACACCACATGCACGTTTTGTTTGTTAAAATCAGTGGTGCTTATAGCATCCATCATTGGCTTTGAACGGTTTTTACCCACAAGAATTATTGTATCGCAATGCTTTGTAGCCTCAAGCCCCAATGCATAGTTACAATCATACTCACGACTGCCAAGCTCAATAAGACCTGGTGTGATAATAACCTTATGTCTACCATAAAAAGAACCAAGCACCCTTACCGCCTCAAGACAACCCTCGGGATTAGAGTTGTATGCATCGTCAATAAGCAATGAGCCATTTATATACGATTTAAGCTCGAGTCGATGTTCGGTTGGCTTTAGAGATCCAATTGCAAATTTAATGTCATTATCACTAACACCCAGTATGTGAGCCATTGCTGCAGCCGCAAGAATATCGCTTACCGAGTGAATACCCAAAAGTCTTGTGCTTACTGTAAATTGAGTATCATTAAGGCACAGCTTAAATGTTGTTCCCTGCTCGCCACAAACAATGTCTTTTGCAAAATATTTTGTACCCTCACCAAAATATACTACGTCACTGCGTGTGTCACATCTATCTTTTATGCCTTGGCTGTCAAGATTAGCAAGTGTAACACCGCCCTTTTTGCTTACCGCATCAGCTAACTCAAACTTGGTTTTAAATACATTGTTAACCGATTTAAAACTTTCAAGATGCTGCTCGCCAACAGATGTAATAATTGCGTAGTCTGGGTGCGCTATATCGCAAATTTCTTTTATATCGCCAACATTTTTTGCGCCCATCTCGCAAACAAAGATTTGTGTTTGCGGTTTTATATGTGAACGCACGGTGCGCACAACTCCCATAGGTGTATTAAAGCTTTGCGGTGTGCAAACGGTATTAAATTTTTCGCTTAAAATGCGGTTAAGTATAAATTTGGTAGTGGTTTTACCGTAACTGCCTGTTATACCAATAACGGTTAAATTTTTATGCTCTTTTAAAATACGCTTTGCATCGTTTATATACCAACGTGCTACCAATTTTTCTATAGGATAGGTAATACCCCATATAACAAAGGTTAAAATTGGTGTGACCACCGATAATGCCAGACACACCGTTCGGCAAATTTCTGCGGCTAATGTGCGAGGAGCGACAACACAAGCAATAATCGTAGCACCAAAAATAAATATTGCTGATACATACAATCGTTTTATACGTGCAGTAAACACGAGCTTTTTAATTGATTTTTTGTGTGTTGATATGTTTAAAAGTATTCGTATTATTAAAAAAACAATAGCGGCACACAAACAAAAAACATTTTTTCTGTTTAATAAAGAAAATGTTAGCAAACAGTAAGCTATAGCGCAAACAGCTAACTCTATTACGTACGATTGCTTTATCCAATTAAAATATCTTGATGGAAAATACGAATTTTGCTGAAGCATTTGTAGCTGACGGTAAAGCGAAAATATTGCGCTACACGCCAGACAAAGCAAAGTAAAAAAAGTAATATATGGCATACCTTTACCTCAAATTTATTTAATAAAACTACGCAAAATTGCGTGAGCCTCATACGGTTTTTCACAAAACGAAAAATGCCCCGTACCCTTAATTACACAAAGACCTGAATCAGAAATAAGTCTTTCTATTGTTTTTGCATCCTCAAGCGGTGTTGCCGTATCGTTTTCACCCCATATAAGTAATGTGGGGCATTTTATATTTGGCAATATATTGCGAATGTCTGTATTAACAAGTTTTACCAAGGTTTTTCGCAACACCTCGGGCGCCGCATTATAGTCAGCCGAGCCGTAATGAGCTCGAGCCTTTTGCAATAAGCCTTCGGTGTGGTTTTTTAAGAGCGGCAAAGAGAGAACACTTTTTATGATTTTAAAATTTCGAGCACGTGTTTTTTGCTTGAATGTTTTTTTAGGTATTAGTCCTGCCGCGTCAAGCAATACAATTTTTGAAGGATTAAGCTTTCCATCGGCTACAAGCTTCATTGTCACTCTGCCGCCGTGAGAGTGCCCTATCATAATAGGGTTATCAAGGTTCATCGCCTTTACAAACTCTAAAACGAAGTCGCAGTAATCGTCTACATCCCAAGGTGTCGTCATAGTTTGACTGTTACCGCAACCGGGAAAATTTACAGCATAAAGTGTGCAACGGTCTGACAGTGCCGCCGAAATACCGCGATAGGTATCATACGATGCGCCCCAGCCGTGAAGCAGCAATACGGGTATGTTTCCGTTTCCAAAAATTTCATATTCAGTTTTAAGTCCTTTTATTTGGCAAAACATAAAACCTCTCCAAACAAAATCATATACAAATTCATTATATTATACCATTTATTTTTATATATTACAATAGCATTTTTTATGTATAATCGGCAAAAATATTTTTGGTGATTTTTATGAATATTAAAAAGAATTTAAAGTTGGCGTCATTTGGAATAGCAGTAGGTCTAGTAAACGGAGTGTTTGGCGCGGGTGGGGGAATGCTTGCTGTACCTTTGCTTAAGCACAGCGGTCTTGACCAAAAAAGTGCACACGCAAATGCGGTTGCTGTGATACTTCCAATTACGTTGCTAAGCGCAGTGATTTATGTTATAAAGGGTAATGTTACACTTAGTGATAGCCTACCATATATACCTACCGGACTAATAGGCTCGCTAATTGCCACTATTGCTCTTAAAAAATTGTCTAACAAGATTTTACAAAAAATTTTTGCCGTATTTATGATTTATGCAGGCGTACGCCTGCTGTTTAGATGAGTATCGGCGCCCTTTTAGCAGGGCTTTTTTCAGGCATTATAGGCGGTATGGGGTTAGGCGGCGGAGCGGTGCTTATAATCTACTTGACCGTTTTTAAAAATGTTGAACAACTAAAAGCACAGGGTATAAATTTACTGTTTTTTATTCCCATAGCATCGCTTGCGGTAATAGTGTATGCTTTTAAAAAGCAAATTAAATGGCGTGTCACACTGCCGCTGGCGTTTGGTGGTATATTAGGTGCTTTAGCCGGCTTTTTTCTTTCCAATTTTATCGGTGGCGGTTTAACCGCAAAATTATTTGGTGGTTTTTTAATAATACTTGGTATCAAAGAGATATTTTTTAATGCTAAAAAAGACTCTTGAAACTAAAAAACACCTGTGATATAATAAAAACGAATAAATGTTCGGTGAGGTGTTTTTATGGAAAAGGCTCCGCTTAATGCAAAGCAAGAGGCTGTTTACAATTTTCTTGTTAAAAAAATGCAAAACGGTATCCCCCCAACAGTGCGTGAAATATGCGCAGCAACCGGCATAAAATCTACTTCAACCGTACACGCCATACTTAACGTTTTAGAAGAACAGGGTTATATTTTGCGTGATGCAAAATATTCTCGCGCCATTCGACTTGAAAGCGACTTTGACGCGTCTATGGTACCATTGGTGGGCCGTGTTACTGCGGGTCAGCCTATTTTGGCGGTTGAACAGATTGAGGACTATATCCCCTATCCTACCAAAGATGCCGAAGGGCTTTTTGCGCTTAAAGTTGTGGGGCTTAGTATGCGCGATGCAGGAATACTTGACGGAGATATTGTAATTGCCGACAAAAATGCGCCTTGCCGCAACAGTGATATAATAATTGGTATGGACGGCGATGAAGCCACCGTTAAAAGATTGGTTATAAATGGAAGTCAAGTAATATTTATGCCCGAAAACCCAGATTTTTCACCTATTTACCCTAAAAATCCTATGGTGTTAGGTAAGGTTGTGGGAAGCTTTAGAAAGTATTAGGGGCAAAACTATGAAGCAAGTAGAAATTTTTACCGACGGTGCGTGCTCGGGTAATCCTGGACCTGGTGGTTGGGGCGCAGTGCTACGATATAACGGGCACGAAAAGGAATTATCCGGTGGTGAACACAACACCACCAACAACCGAATGGAACTAACGGCGGTTATAAAGGCTTTAGAGCAGTTAAAAGAACCGTGTGAAGTTATCCTTACGACCGATTCAAAGTATGTGTCTGACGGCATTAGCAAAGGTTGGGCAGAATCTTGGCAAAAAAACGGTTGGCGAAAAGCCGACAAAAAACCAGCCCTTAACCCTGATTTATGGGAAAGACTGTTAGAGCTTTTAAAAATTCATAGCGTAACGATAAACTGGGTAAAGGGTCACGCCGGTCACCCCGAAAACGAACGTTGCGACGAGCTTGCCGTTGCGTTTTACAAAAAATTATAAAACATTTAGTCAAAACTTATAAAAAAGAGTTCCTTGCTATTTGCAAGGAACTCGCTCTATTTATCAAGATAATCGCAAGCTGCAAGCGCGGCGATTGCGCCATCGGCGGCAGCAGTTGCTACCTGACGAATTTTTTTGGTGCGGCAGTCGCCTGCAACAAAAATACCATCCGCATTTGTAACACAACTTTCATTTGAATTTACATATCCTCTTTCATCAAGGCTTATGATCTTTTCAAAAGCCTCATTTTGAGGAATAAGACCAATAGCTACAAACATACCATCTATGTTAAGTTGCTTTTGGTTGCCACTATTATCAGCAATGGTAATACCCTTTAAGGTTGTATCACCCAAAACGCCTTTTACTGTGTGTCCCAAGATAACCTCTATGTTTTGCTTTTCGGCAATTTTCTCTTGTAATTTTTGTTCGCCTGTTAAAAAGTCAAGGTTTTGAACAAGGTAAACCTTTTTTGCAAGGTCAGAGAGCAAAATTGCCTCTTGCAAAGCCGAGTTGCCGCCGCCTATAACGGCAACGTCTTGACCTGCATAAAAAGCGCCGTCACACACCGCGCAAAAAGATATTCCCTCGCCAACAAACTCCTCTTCTCGAGGAATTCCCAGCATACGATGCTTAGCACCTGTGGCTATTATTACGGTCTTACCTTCGAAATTACCGCTATCGGTAATAACGGTTTTAATATCACCTTGCTTTATTTCTAAAACCTCGGCACATTCTACCTCTGCATCAAGACCGAGTGCCTGTTCTACCAGCTTTTCGGCAAATTCGTTGCCCGTAACCTCACTGAAGCCTGGTATATTCTCTACCTTTGGCGAATAGGTAATTTGTCCGCCAAAAGAACCTTTTTCTATAACGAGTGCGCTCTTATTAGCGCGACGGGCATATATTGCCGCGGTAAGACCTGCAGGACCGCCGCCGATTACTATAATATCATACATTTTTATTTACCTCACCAAAAGAATGTGGCAGGTATTATCCTGCCACATTTTAAGTTTTTATTTACGCATTGAGATATTTCTTTATATCAGAAACGCCCGTATATTTGCTAGCTGCGCCGTTTTCTACAACAACAAGTGTAGGTGCCTGTTTGATACCCAAAGCGTTTACTGCCTCTACATTTTCGTTTGCAAGTAGCTTATTAAAAATTACTCCTGCTTTGTCAAGCAAAGATACTGCTATTTTGCAGTTAGGGCAGGTTGCCGTTGTGAAAAGGTATACACCGTCAGCCATTACAGCATCGTTTTTGTCGCAAGTACAAGCCTCTTCTTTTACACCTTCGTGTGTAAGTTTAGAATTAGCAATATCATAAACCTTACGGTCTTTAAATTCTTGCGACTTACCGTCGTTCCAGTTTTGAACGGGGCGATAGTAACCTGTAATACGGCTGTAAACCTCGGTCTTTTCTCCGCAATCGGGGCAGGTGTATTCTTCGCCGGCAATATAACCGTGATTTTTACATACAGAATATGTCGGAGACATTGTGTAGTAAGGCAGGCGGTAGTTTTCGGCAATCTTTCTTACAAGATTTGCAGCAGCCTTCCAATCGGGAAGTTTTTCACCCAAGAATGCGTGGAATACCGTACCCGAAGTATAAAGAGTTTGCAATTCATCCTGAACGTCAAGAGCCGAGAATATATCCTCGGTATAACCAACAGGTAAATGTGAAGAGTTGGTGTAGTAAGGTGTCTCGTCGGGACCACGACCCGCTGTAATGATGTTTGGATAATGCTTAAGGTCGTGCTTTGCAAGACGGAACGCGGTTGACTCTGCAGGGGTAGCCTCAAGGTTGTAAAGGTCTCCATACTGCTCTTGGTAGTCAGAAAGACGCTCGCGCATATGGTTAAGAACATCTTTTGTAAAGTTTTGTGTCTTTTCGTGTGTTAAATCAACACCAAGCCACTTAGCGTTAAGACCAACCTCGTTCATACCAACAAGACCGATGGTTGAGAAGTGGTTATTAAATGTGCCAAGGTATCTCTTAGTGTATGGATAAAGGCCAGCTTCGAGTAACTTGGTAATAACTGTACGCTTAACATGTAATGAACGCGCAGAAATATCCATCATTTTATCAAGACGTGCGTAGAAATCTTCTTCGTTCTTTGCAAGATAAGCAATACGTGGCATATTGATTGTAACAACACCAACCGAACCGGTTGACTCACCGCTACCAAAGAAGCCTCCTGACTTTTTGCGAAGCTCACGAAGGTCAAGACGAAGTCTACAGCACATTGAGCGAACATCGCTAGGTTCCATATCACTATTAATATAGTTTGAGAAATATGGAGTGCCGTATTTTGCGGTCATTTCAAACAGCAACTTGTTATTTTCGGTTTCAGACCAGTCAAAATCGCGTGTGATTGAATAGGTAGGAATTGGATACTGGAAGCCGCGGCCGTTAGCATCACCTTCAATCATAATTTCGATAAATGCACGGTTTATCATATCCATTTCTGCTTTACAATCTTTATATTTAAAGTCCATTTCCTTTCCGCCAACAATACAGTTAAGCTCGGCAAGGTCAGCAGGTACTGTCCAGTCAAGTGTAATATTGGTAAAGGGTGACTGTGTACCCCAACGAGAAGGAGTGTTTACACCGTAAATAAAACTTTGGATACACTGCTTTACCTCTTTATATGTAAGATTATCAACCTTTACAAAGGGCGCTAAGTATGTGTCAAAAGATGAGAAAGCCTGTGCGCCTGCCCATTCATTTTGCATAATACCAAGGAAGTTTACCATCTGGTTGCAAAGGGTTGACAGGTGGCTTGCAGGAGCAGATGTAATCTTGCCGGGCACACCGCCAAGACCTTCTTGAATAAGCTGCTTAAGCGACCAACCCGCACAGTAACCCGTAAGCATAGAAAGGTCGTGAATGTGAATGTCGGCATTACGGTGAGCATTACCGATTTCATCATCATATATTTCAGAAAGCCAATAGTTAGCTGTAACTGCGCCCGAGTTTGAAAGAATAAGACCGCCTACAGAATATGTAACCGTAGAATTTTCTTTAACGCGCCAGTCATTGATATTAAGATAGTTATCTATAATCTCTTTATAGTCAACCATTGTTGCGTTAATATTTCTAATCTTTTCGCGCTGACGGCGGTAGATAATGTATGCCTTTGCAACATCATCGTAACCAGCTCTGATAAGAACAGATTCCACACTGTCCTGAATGTTTTCAACAGTAATTTTACCATCCTCAATCTTTTCGGTAAAAGCCGCTGTAACCTTAAGCGCTAAAAAGTCAATAATATCTTGATTATAATCTTTTTGACAAGCCTCAAACGCTTGCTTTATGGCATCGCTTATCTTTTGAATATCAAAATTTACAAGCTTGCCGTCACGCTTTACTACGTTATACATATCTTAATCCCCTTTATAAAACTTCGCTCTTTAAAGGTGAGCAAGATACATTATATAGTTTATTTTGTGGTTTGTCAATAGCGAAATGCACAATATATTGTGTTAAATTCCTCTAATTTCCACTTTTGGTATTATATCCTCAGCCACAGACCGCATTAAATCAAGGGTTTCACGAGAATGCGCCGATAAATTATTTTTTATAATATCACCCGAATCAATGAAATTTTGTAAAAAATACTTGTCAGCACCCTTTATCCACTCAGTAATTTTTTTAATATCCTCTACCGTATGGTATTCTTTTACAACCGTTGTGCGAAATTCAAAGTCAACCTTTTTTTGATTTAAAATCTCAACACTTTTTTCTACATTTTGTAAATCTTTTTCATTACAATCGGCAGTAACTAGATATTTTTGCTTACAATTTTTAATATCCATAGCAACATAATCTATATCGCCACTGTTGATAAGGTTTTTCAAACGTTCGGGATACGATCCGTTGGTATCAAGCTTTACTAAAAAACCAAGCTGCTTCACTTTTTTAATAAATTCGGGTAGTTCGGGGTGCATAAGCGGCTCGCCGCCTGTAATACACACACCGTCAAGCACACCCGCGCGTTTTTTTAGATAATCTAAAACATATTCTTGGGTAAAATAGTTTTGGTTATCAATATGTGTTACAAGCGCCGCATTATGACAAAACGGACAGCGAAAATTGCACCCTGCAGTAAACAGGGTGCATGCAGTTTTTTCGGGAAAATCAAGTAATGTTAATTTTTGAAAACCGCTAAATTGCATTTTCTTTTTCCTCTTGTAAATTAGTTATCAGCCGCAAATTGTTCTTCAATAGCACTTTTACTATCAGGCTTCGAGTCGCCGTGACGTACAAAACACATTGTAACAAACGACGCTACCGAGAACAACACAGCGTATGGGAATAAAATGTTATATCCTATTCCCAATTTATCTATAAGCAAACCCGAAAGCAACGGAGTTACTATTTGCGCCGCCATTGAAAAGGTGTAATAATATCCGGTATATTTACCAACATCAGAACCGGTGCACATTTCAACAACCATAGGGAATGAGTTTACATTTATTGATGCCCAACCAATACCTACTACAGCAAAAATAAGATACATAAGCGGTGTTTCTTGACGAACAAATATTGCTATGGTATAGCAAACGGTCATAAGCACAATGCCTAAAAGCACGGCTTTTTTGCGACCTAGCTTGCCAGATAATAAACCAAGGGGAACAAATGCCGCGATAGCCGCAACGGTTGCAACTGTAAGATAACCCGACGATGTGCCAAGGTCAACATTCCAAATGTTCATACAGTATCTTGAAAAAGATGTTGTTACTGCGTTGTAAGCAGTATACCATAAAAACACCGAAAAAAGAATAAGCACAAGGCTTGTTACAACAGGCTTTGAAAGTTTTTTCTTTTCGCCTGTGTCTGCGATTTCTTCTTCATCTTTTATGTTTGTTTCTGCTAAAACTTTATTCTCTTTAACGGTAAATACCATTATAAGAACAGATACCAGCATAAACACCGCAATCACTAAAAACACTGGTGTAAATGACGATGTATAAACCTTTGTGCCATCGGTAGCAGTTTCACTTTTTAGCATAAACATCATAACTACTGTCGCAAAAATACCACCTATATAGCCGACAAGGTTAATAATAGCGTTACCCTTACTGCGAAGCGGTTTTTCGGTAACGTCTGGCATATATGCTACGGCCGGAGAACGATATGTTGCCATAACAACCAAAAGAGCCATAAGAGCTATAATAAATCCTGTAAAACTTTTTATCTTTTCAAAATACGCCAATACACACATAAGTGTTACTGCGCCTATAGTTCCGTAAAGAATATACGGCGTGCGCTTGCCAAGGCGGGTGCGGGTTTTGTCAGACAGCATACCAAAAAACGGTAGCATAAACACCGCAAGCACGTTATCTACCGACATAAAAGCATTAGCAGTGAATGTGTTAAGTCCAAAAACGCTCTCGAGTATATAAGGTATTACTTGGTCATAAAATTGCCAGAATGCCAAAATTGACATAAAAGCAAAGCCTATCAGTATAGTGCGCTTGTAATTAAGTTTCATTTTAAATTCCCCTTAAATAAGTTCTATTATTGCGGCAAGATTACCGCGTTTTCCACCCGTTGCTCTATGAGAATGTAACTCACCCGCATTACAGCAAGTGCAAATATCGCTTATATCAATATTCTCTTCTTTAATTCCTGCCGATAGTAAAATATTTTTATTGGCAGTAACA
>JAZNSJ010000019.1:0-2555 GCA_045591155.1 Acutalibacteraceae bacterium
GTCGAAGTCGCCCTGATTATCAGCAAGTGCCGCCGCCCATAAAAGCCAGTCGGATTTGGTGTAATTTTTGCGAGAGTCAAGCGGCACACCGTAGGGGAGCAATTCTTTTTTGTAGCGTGCGATTTCACCACCGTAAAATTCTTGTGGAAATAGATTTGTACCCCACAATTTATCCCAAACCGAATTATATTTAAGCGAGAAAGTGTCGGGCCCGTCAAAAGCAAGACGATAACTGCCATCGTTGTTTTTTGCTCTTTCTATTACCGAGACGGCATATTCGCGGGCAATAGCCATCATCTCGTCGGCTTTTGTGATTTCACCAAGGCGACTCAATATGCGGCTATAAGCGGCAATACCCATAATTGCTTTTATAGAAAGGTTTACGTTGTGCGCCAGGTGTCCTGCAAAGTCGTCGGTGCAAAGCTGGTTTTCGGGGTCAAGACCGTATTTGATAAGATACTTGCTCCACTGACTTATAGTGTCAATATGTTCTTTTGCAAAAGACACGTCATTATCCGCGTCGCATATAGCGGCAAAAAGGATAATCATATTTCCACATTCTTCAACTGGCATTTGCATATTAGCGTCAATATCTACTTTGCCGTTTTCGCGTTTTACACCATAGAACTGTCCGTTAAGCAGTGGGTATTGTCCGACATCGTGCGGTGCAAAATCAAAACACCATTCATTGCTTGCGGCATAGCGCATTATAGGTCGGAGCATACCTTTAAGCAGTTCGGTATTATAAAGCAAAAACATCGGCGCCGACGGATAGGTAACATCAACGGTAGCGGCACAACCGTTTGAGGAGCATTCTTTTGAAATATAAAGATTGTTGCCATTTGTGTCAACTACAAGCTTGTGCGCCGCCATTACCTGACGAACCGAAAGCAGTAACATATCGGCATATTTTTCATTACCTTTTTTGGTTGCATCATCTTTAAGTTTATCGGAAAAAGCATTACAACGAGCAAGCAAGGTGTCATATTTATTTGCGGCTTCAACGAATGCTTCTTCGATTGTTTTACCATCCTTTTTCCAGTAGGCCTTAAGATTTTCGCCAAAATACTGAATACTGTCTATATCGTCAAACCCGAAAAGAAACAGCGCATCACTGTTAAGGTCTGCTTCAACACTTATAGCATTCATATTATCAAGTGTGTTGCCATAAGCCTTGCCGTCACCTTTTACGCCAAGGTATAAATAACCCCAGTCAATGCAGATATAATCGTCACTACGCGATAATACCTTTTGATTAGCGTTACCCATTTTAATTGCGGTGATGCCTTCAATATCTACAGGTGCGGTTACAACCGCATTACCGCCTTTTTCCTCTAAAACAAGCTCTTCGCTGGCGGTAAACTTAACCGCAACTGTGTGTGAATTACCGTCAAGACGTTCGTATGAAACCTTGCAGTATGTTACGGGGCGAGACGCGTAGTATAAATCGTCAGGCAACATCGGGGAGGTAAAATGAGCGGTAAGACGAATAGCGGCATTTGTATATGTAATTATTGTAGAAAAAGCATCAATTTCTACGTTTTCGACCGTCATATCGGGAATATCGGTGTCATTAAGACCTAAAAAATGGTACTCGGCGCCATCGATAATAACTCTGCCCGACATAGTGTTAGGTTTGCCTGTCCAGTGAACAGTGTTTTCGAGCACTGAATTTTCAGTCCATATAGAAAAATATGGGTCAATATTTATAATGGGTGTTGCGGGTGCGCGCAGTTTCATAGTATTTCCTCCTTGAAGTTATATGTTAATTATATTATAATAAGTGATAAGTCACGATTAAATGCGTATTTTAATTATAAAAGTGAGGAAAATAATTTGAACGAATATTTAAAACCCTTTGCCTGCGCCCCACAAAAAGCACCTTTTTACATATCGCTTGCGGGTGTGACCTACCCAAGTCCCACCTATCATATCACCAGAACAAAGGCTGATACGTTTGTAATAGAGTACGTGACGGACGGCGCAGGGTATGTTTTTGCCAATGGCAAAATGAACTACGTCGGCAAAGATACGGTTTATCTTCTGGTATCGGGCGAAAAGCATGATTACTATGCCGACAGTGAAAATCCTTTCAAAAAAATTTTTTTAAACCTTTCGGGGGATTTTTGCAAACAACTGCTTTTAGCCTACGGACTTTCGGGAAAACATTTTTTTGACGGTAATGGATTAAAACCTACCTTTGAAAAAATAACCCATATTATCAGTTCCGATATGCCGGATAGCGAAATGCAGACGACATTACAGGGGATTTTTGTGGAGATAATTTCAAAACTCTCTATCGCGACCCAAGAAACTAAGCACAGCGAAGAGGCGCTTAAACTAAAAAATTATCTTGATTCAAATATTTCGCGTCTTGTAAGTACTGCGGAACTTGCAAAAACAATATTCCGGTCACAAGATTATTGCCAAAAGTTATTCAGCCGTGAGTTTGGTATCACGCCATACGCCTATCAGCTTGAGCGCAAAATGCAAACGGCAAAATCACTGCTTGCCGATACCGATTTATCGGTAGGGGAAATTGCCGAAAAATTAGG
>JAZNSJ010000020.1:0-6410 GCA_045591155.1 Acutalibacteraceae bacterium
GGCACAAAATACCGCGGTGATTTTGAAGAACGTATTAAGGCTGTGGTTGATGAGGTTAAAAGCTGTGATAATATTATACTGTTTATAGATGAAATTCACACTATTATGGGTGCGGGCTCAGCAGAGGGTTCAACCGACGCGGCAAATATATTAAAACCATCCTTGGCTCGTGGAGATTTTCAGCTTATAGGAGCTACAACAATTAGCGAATATCGTAAGAATATAGAAAAAGACTCAGCGCTTGAGCGCCGTTTTCAGACTGTAACGGTTGCAGAACCCAGCGAGGATGATGCAATACTTATTCTTAACGGATTAAAAGACAAATATGAGGCTCATCACAAGGTGGTAATTACCGATGAGGCTATAACTGCTGCAGTGCAGCTATCGTCAAGATATATTAACGACCGTTTTTTACCCGATAAGGCGATTGATCTTATAGATGAGGCGGCATCTCGCGTACGTCTTTGTTCAAGCATACCGTCGGATGAAATAAAACAAACCGAACAAAAGCTTGATTCAGTAAAGGCCGAAAAGGATGATGCTATAAATTCTCAAGAATTTGAACGCGCCGCAAAACTGCGTGATATAGAAAAGCAACTCGAGCAGGAAATTGCTGATAAAAAACAGCAAAAAAGCGCTCAAAATGCTCACGCTTCTGGTGAGGTAACTGCACAAAACATAGCCGAAATAGTTTCTCTTTGGACAGGTGTGCCTGTAGTACAGCTTACCGAGGAGGAAAGCGCAAGATTGCTAAGACTAGAAGAGGTTTTGCATAACCGACTGGTAGGACAAGGTGAGGCGGTAACCGCAGTATCCAAGGCAATCCGTAGGGGTAGAGTAGGTCTTAAAGACCCAAAGCGTCCAATAGGTTCTTTTATATTTTTAGGTCCTACAGGTGTAGGTAAAACCGAGCTTTGCAAGGCATTGGCCGAGGCAATGTTTGGCAGTGAAAATATGATGATAAGGCTTGATATGTCAGAGTATATGGAAAAGCACACAGTATCTCGACTTGTGGGTTCACCTCCTGGATATGTCGGCTTTGAGGAGGGCGGTCAGCTTACCGAAAAGGTTCGCCGAAATCCATACTCGGTTATACTTTTTGATGAGATTGAAAAAGCACATCCCGATGTGTTTAACATACTACTGCAAATACTCGAAGACGGTATTCTTACCGATTCGCAGGGCAGAAAAGTGGACTTTAAAAATGCGGTTATTATTATGACTTCAAATATCGGAGCCCGCCTTATAACCGACAAAAAGGTATCGTTTGGTTTTGGCTCAAGTGATAGCGAAACCCAAAATGAAAAAGATATTAAAGCCCGTGTTTTAGAGGAATTAAAGTCTGCCTTCCGTCCGGAATTTTTAAACCGTGTTGATGATATAATTGTGTTCAGCAAGCTTTCACAGCAAGAAATTAAGCAGATAGCAGAAAAAATGCTTGATAATTTAAAAATTAGACTGCAAAATCTTAATATTACAATTAGTTTTACCGATGAGGTATTAACAGCTCTTGCTGATAAAGGCTTTGATGCGGTATACGGTGCTAGACCATTGCGTCGCGAAATACAAAACCGCATAGAAGATGCTTTAAGCGAAAAAATACTTGATACCACCATTAAAAACGGCAATAGTGTTACTTGTGATTATAAGGATGGAGAATTCGTTTTCACAGTATCTGGTAGTTAATATGTAATTTTTTTAGTACACAAGCCCCTGCTATTAATTTAGCAGAGGCTTGATTTGTATTAAGAAAAAATTCTTTCTTTTTTTTAAAAAATGTTGTATTATATATTTAATGTTTATTAAGGTAGGTGAAGGGTATGTCTTTTAGTCCTGAGGTTTTGTCGCCGGTAGGATCTCCCGAGTCTTTAGCAGCCGCCGTGCGCAGTGGTGCAGACGCGGTATATATTGGTGCAAAACAGTTTTCGGCTCGCAGAAATGCCGATAATTTTGATGATAATGATATAAGTGAAACCGTTCGTTATTGTCATATTCGTGGTGTAAAGGTGTATCTGGCACTTAATATTATGATAAAGCAATCCGAACTTAAAGCAGCATTTGAAACAGCGCTTACAGCATATAAATGCGGTGTTGACGCTATTATCGTGTCTGATTTAGGATTAGCATCTCTTATACATAAACATATACCCAAGTTACCATTACACGCATCAACACAGATGACGATTCATTCGCCGTCCGCGATTAAAACACTAAAAGATTTAGGCTTTAGTCGTGTGGTTGTATCGCGCGAAATGAGCAAGGATGAGTTGCAAATATTTTGTGATGAAGCCAATCGTGTTGGTATAGAGGTTGAGGTGTTTGTTCACGGAGCGCTTTGTATGAGCGTGTCGGGGCAGTGTTTGTTGTCTTCGGTTTTAGGTGCGCGTAGCGGTAATCGAGGTCTTTGTGCGGGACCCTGCCGCTTACCATTCAAGGCACAAGGCGGCACAGGTTATGACCTAAGTCTTAAGGATTTATGCCTTTACGAATATATAAATGAACTAAAGGATATGGGTGTGGCATCCCTTAAAATAGAGGGCAGAATGAAACGCCCCGAATATGTTTCTGCGGCAACTTCCGCATGCCGTCAGGCAGTTGATAATGGATTTATTGATGAAAAGTTATTTAAAACTTTACAAAATGTATTTTCACGTTCGGGCTTTACCGACGGGTATTATAAGTCGGATTTAGGTAGGAATATGTTTGGTATTCGTACTAAAGATGATGTTATAGCTGCGGAGGATACATACTCATATTTGCATAACTTATATCGTGCGGAGCGGCAAAATGTACCCATAAAAATGACTGCTCAAATTTTATCTGATAAGGCCATTGAGCTTACAGTAACCGACCAAAACAATACTGTTACTGTATACGGAGATATACCGCAGGTGGCAAAAACAAAGTCACTTGAAAATAAAGCGGTTATTGATAACCTTAATAAGCTTGGAGGAACACCATATTATTGTGATAAAATAGATGTAAATATTGATAACGGGCTTTTTGTTGCGGCATCCCGCCTTAATGCTTTGCGCCGTGAGGCAATAGAGCTGCTTGATAATAAAAGAGCACAGCAAAATATTATTGAACATACATTACCCACAATTTATGAAAGCGGTAACTTAAATGGTAATAAAAATTTCATTGCCAGATTTGCAAACACGCAACAAATTCCCCAAAATCTTAATGGTATTAACACTATAATTATACCTTATAATTGTGATTTTCCACAGATTGACAATGTTAAAATTATTATTGAGTTACCACGTTATATCACTAACGAAAGTAGTGTTATAAAAAGACTGCAATTTTTAAAACAAAGGGGCATAGACACCGCGTTTTGTAGTAATATTTCTGCAGTGGTTATGGCTAATGCCTGCGGATTAAATGTGATGGGTGGTTTTGGTCTTAATGCACACAATACCGAAAGCATAAAAGCATTAAATCGAATTGGTGTACAAAGCCAAGTGTTGTCGGCTGAAATTTCACTAAAAGAAATAAAAAGAATAAGCGCCGATATACCTGTTGGGATTTTTGCATATGGTAGGCTACCGCTTATGCTTACACGCAACTGCCCTATAAAAAACGGAAAGAAATGTGCCGAGTGTGGTAAAAATGGCGTTCTTGTTGACCGAAAGGGAATAGAGTTTCCTGTTGTGTGTGGTAACGGATACAGCGAACTGTTAAATTCTGCACCGCTTTATATGGGTGATAGACTTAATGAAATACCAAAGGTTGATTTTTTAATACTTTATTTTACCACCGAAACACAAAATGAGGCAAGCGACATAATAGATATGTACAACTGCGCCGCTCAGCCCAGAGGTGATTACACAAGGAATTTATACTATAGAGAAATAATATAATAATTGTTTATTGTACCATAAGGCACAAAGCCTACTGCAAAGGTATTTTTTACCTTTGCAGTAATTTTTTTGTATTTTTAGTAAAAAGCGCTTGACATAGCAGTTGCTAAGGTTTATAATATGTAATTACTAATGATGGGGGAATTTGCGCCTTTTTAACGGATTGGATGAAGTTTTTAAGGTAAAAATCCCGAATTTTTAAGTAGGAGTGATATAAAACCTATGGAGCCAAATTCAATGGTAAAACCTGTCCAAATGGGTAAAAACACTCGTATGACCTTCTCTAAAATCAATGAGGTTATTGATATGCCTAACCTTATTGAAATCCAGAAGGATTCATACAATTGGTTCATCACCGAAGGCTTGATGGATGTTTTTAAGGATATGTCTGCTATTACCGACTATAGCGGCAATCTTGAACTCTCTTTCATTGACTACCGTATTGATGAACAGCCAAAGTATAGCGTTACAGAATGTAAGGCGCGTGATACAACCTACGCTGCTCCCTTACGCGTAACTGCCAGACTTACAAACAAAGAAACAGGCGAAATTAAAGAAAGCGAAGTTTTCATGGGCGATTTTCCGCTTATGACCGATTCGGGCACCTTTGTAATTAATGGTGCTGAACGCGCTATCGTTTCACAGCTTGTTCGTTCACCAGGCATTTACTTTGCTAAAAAGGTCGATGAAAAAACCGGTAAAAAGTTGTTTTCATCTACCATTATACCAAACCGTGGCGCATGGATTGAATACGAAACCAATGTAAATGATGTTCTTTATGTTCGCATCGACAAAAACCGTAAGCTACCTGTTACCACATTTGTTCGTGCATTGGGTATTGCTACAAACGAGCAGATGCGTCAGCTTCTTGGCGAGGACGAGCGTTTGTCTGCAACACTTGAAGCAGACGAAACCAAGAGCGTAGAGGATGCTTTGGTTGAGGTTTATAAAAAACTACGTCCAAGCGAGCCTGTAACAATTGAGGGTGCAAAAACCTATCTTGAGCAGTTGTTTTTTGACCCTCGCCGTTATGACCTTTCTCGCGTTGGTCGTTACAAGTATAACAAAAAACTTGCTATTGGCGCGCGTATTCGCGGCAAGGTTGCTTCACGCCCAATAGCTGACCCAGAAACAGGTGAAATTCTTGTTGAGGCTGATACTGTAATTAGTCGTGAAATGGCTGATTTAGTAGAACGCAAGGGTGTAATCGAAGCTTATATCAATGTCCAAGACTTTGAAGGCAACACTACCGAAGTTAAGGTGCTTTCAAATGGTATGGTAAACCTCAACGATTTTGTTGACTTTACTGCAGATGAGCTTGCAGAGCTTGATAAAGCGGGCATTAACGAAAAGGTAAATCTTCAGGTGCTTAAGGGTATTATGGAAGATTTCAGCGATAAAGAAGAGTTAAAGCAGGCTCTTATTGACAATGTTGCTGCGCTTATTCCTAACCACATTACCCTTGATGACATTTTTGCAAGTGTTAACTATTTTCTTGGTCTTCCTCACGAAGTGGGTACAATTGACGATATTGACCATCTGGGCAATCGTCGTATCCGCAGTGTAGGTGAGCTTTTGCAAAATCAGTTCCGCATTGGGTTCTCACGTATGGAGCGTGTTGTTCGCGAGAAAATGACCTTACAGTCACAAGATCCCGAAAATATTACTCCACAGTCACTTATAAATATCCGTCCTGTTGTAGCTGCTATAAAAGAGTTCTTTGGCTCTTCGCCGCTTTCACAGTTTATGGATCAAACAAACCCACTTTCAGAGCTTACCCACAAGCGTCGTTTGTCAGCATTAGGTCCTGGTGGTCTTTCGCGTGACCGTGCATCGTTTGAAGTGCGTGACGTTCACTACACCCACTATGGTCGTATGTGTCCTATTGAAACACCGGAAGGTCCTAACATTGGTCTTATTTCTTATCTTGCAACCTACGCAAAGATTAACAAATACGGCTTTATTGAAGCTCCTTTCCGTCGCGTAGATAAACTTACCGGTCAGGTGCTTAGTGATGTTGTTTATATGACTGCCGACGAAGAAGACGATTATGTAATTGCTCAGGCTAATGAGCCTCTCGACGAAAAGGGATTCTTTGTTAACAAAAAGGTTAATGCACGTATTCGTGATAACTATAGTGAGGTTGAGGCTTCACGTGCTGACTTTATGGACGTATCACCTAAGATGGTTGTATCTGTTGCTACAGCTATGATACCATTCCTTGAAAACGATGATACCAACCGTGCGTTGATGGGCTCTAACATGCAGAAGCAGGCTGTTCCGCTACTCAAACCCGAGAATCCAATTGTTGCAACAGGTATGGAATACAAGGCTGCAGTTGACTCTGGCGTTGTAGTATTGGCTCGCCGTGCAGGTGTTGTAACATACGTTAGCGCTGACACCATTAAAATCCGCGCTAAGAATGGTGAGATTGATGAATATCACCTCATTAAATTCCTCCGCTCTAACCACGGCACCTGTATTAACCAGCGTCCTATTGTAAGCGTTGGTCAGCAGATTGAGGAAAAAGAGGTTATTGCAGAC
>JAZNSJ010000021.1:0-6768 GCA_045591155.1 Acutalibacteraceae bacterium
TAAGCCATAAATTCACCCCAAAATATAATTTTACCTGTATGTTTGGTCGTACGAATGAACCGATTTACTATTCGCACGGAAAAAACTGCTTAATGCTGCTCGGTTCCCCGCCTGACATGGTTCACAGCCCTCCGCCGTATAGGACCCGTCCATTCGCACGACCAAATATACAGGCTAATAAAGATTATATCTTAAATTTTAAAAAAAAGCAACAGTTAAATTACATAAATTGTTGAAAATTAATTATAAAACTGTTATAATAGTTTCAATTATCCGTATTATACTATATAATGTCAAAATTTTTATAGTATGAGAGGATAGATTTTGTTATGACAAGACTTGAAATTGGTAATTTGCTTGACACACACTATACAATCGCGGGAGAAATTTTTGAAGGTAAAAAATATGCCTTTGAGGTATTGCCCGAAATTAAAAACTTTATCGTTTCTTTGAGTCAAAGGTTAGATAGAGAAAAATTTGATGATTTTGGTGGCGGTGTGTATATAGCAAGAAGCGCAAAGGTAGCTAAAAGTGCCAGCATTACAGGACCATGTATTATTGATGAGAATGCCGAAATACGCCACTGTGCATTTGTACGCGGTAATGCTATTGTTGGTAAGGGCGCTGTAGTAGGTAACTCTACAGAACTTAAAAACGTTATATTGTTTGATAAGGTTCAGGTGCCACACTATAATTATGTTGGCGACAGCATCTTAGGATATAAAGCTCATCTGGGCGCAGGCGCTATAACATCAAATGTAAAGTCTGATAAAACAAATGTATCTATCACACTAAAAAATAATGAAAAGTATAATACAAATTTAAAAAAATTCGGCGCAATTTTAGGTGACTGTGTGGAAATTGGGTGTGGTACTGTATTAAATCCAGGTACCATTGTGGGTAAAAACACAAATATTTATCCACTTTCAATGGTAAGAGGCTATGTAGCACCAAATAGCATTTACAAAAATTGCAGCGAAATAGTGGAGAAAGTATGGAAAAGTGGGACGTTTTAAATGCCGATGGTGAGTTTATGGGCAAAACAATACTACGCGGCAAATGCAATTTAAAGCCTGGTGAATATCATCTTGTAGTGCATATATGGGTGATATCTTCACAGGGGGATATTTTAATTCAGCGTAGGTCTGAAAATAAAAAGCTTATGCCTGGTGAATGGGCGGCAACAGGTGGTGCTGCAATATCGGGTGAAGATTCGTACACCGCGGCTAACCGTGAACTTTATGAAGAACTTGGAATTGTGTCAAACAAGCAAACGCTAAAAAAGCTTACACGTATGAGGCGCCGTAATTCACTGCTTGATATATGGTTTATAAATACCGATATTAAAATCAGTAATCTGCGGCTTCAAAAGGATGAAGTTGCTGAGGCGCGTTGGGTTAGCCGTAACGAATTTAAACAAATGATTAAAAACGGACAGTATCATAACTATGGTAATGACTATTTTGATGCAGTGTTTGAAAAAATTGACCAGCAAATGAGGGTAACGGTATGAGTCTTAACATAAGTGGACAAAAATGCGCCGTATGCAGCGCCTATTTATTTCCTGAGGATGATACGGTGTATTGTCCCGAGTGCGGCGCTCCGCATCATAGAGATTGTTATAACACTATAGGGCATTGTGGATTAGAGCAATATCACAATACTGAAAACCAATATAAAAAACCAGAAATGCAAGCGAATGAGGATACTAAAGAAAACATAAATAATAATCTCATCACTTGCGGTATGTGTGGCGAAAAGTATTATATTGATGAAACGGCATGCCCAAACTGCAACACACCCAATATTACCAAGGCGGGTGGTCGTTTTATAAGTTTTGACTTTTTAGGCGGCGTGCCTGAAAACACTGATTTGGGTGATGGTATTACTGCTAAAGAGGCAAAAAGATTTATTCTAAACAATACACACAGATATATACCCAAATTTTTTAACTTTAAAAATGGCAAAAAAGCATCTTGGAATTGGCTTGCATTTTTAACACCGTGCGGTTGGCTTATGTCACGCAAGATGTATGTGTTAGGCGCTATTATCGGTGCGGTACAAATTGCCCTTACAATGCTAAAGGTTCCTTTCTCCGCCGCAGTAAACCAGTTAGATTTTTCATCTGCGCAAAATTATATGGAAATGTCACAAATACTTTTAGAAAATATTTCTATAGTAAGTACTACGGCTTTATACACTGCATTTTTAGGCGTAATTTTTGATTTTGTTACCAGAATTATAATAGCAGTTTTAGGTGACCATATATATAGAAATCGTGTTGTTTCAAGTGTAAAGGAAATAAATAATAATAATAACATTGATAAAGCAGATGCTTTTCGTAAAAAGGGTGGAGTTAATTTTTTAGCAGGTGTTTTAGGTTATTTTGCTGTTAGTGAATTGCCCACGATTATAGCTTATACGTTGGGAATGTTATAATGAAAAAATATACAACGCTTTATTTTGATCTTGATAATACATTACTTGATTTTTCGGCTGCAGAGCATATGGCAATCCGAAAGCTGTTTACACTTCACAATCTGCCGATTAGTGATGAAAAAATTGCAAAATATTCGGCTATTAACCAAACTTGGTGGAAACGCTTTGAAAAGGGAGAAATCAAAAAACACGAGATATATTCGGGGCGATTTGCAGAATATCTATCGTTTTACGGTCTTAACGGTGATCCTGTAAAAATGGCTGAGCATTACTTTGATTTTCTTTCAGAAGGATATGATTTAATAGACGGTGCAGATAAAGCACTCAAATACATAAAACAAAAAGGCTATACCGTTTGTATTACCACCAATGGTATGTCACGCACCCAGTACCGACGAATTGAAAACTGTAATATAAAACAATTTTTTGATTATATCTTTGTATCTGAAGATGCAGGTCACCAAAAACCCGAAACAGAATACTTTGATTACGTTTTGGCAAATACGCCCGAAAAACATAAGTCAAAAATATTGGTAATAGGCGATTCAATGTCATCAGATATTTTGGGTGGTATAAATTTTGGGGTAGATACTTGCTGGCTTAACCCAAAAGGTAGCATAGGTACATATAAATCTACCTATGAAATAACAAATATTATGCAAATTTGCGATATTTTATAGAAATATGCACATTTTTTGCATAAAATAAAAAATATTGAATATTTATTCAAAAAACACTTGACAAATGCAATAAGTAAGCATATAATGGCTGCATATTAAATGAATTATGCCAAAAAAGGAGACAAAAAATTATGGATAAAAAAGATATTAAAAAGGTAGTGCTTGCCTATTCAGGCGGACTTGATACATCAATTATTATTCCTTGGCTTAAGGAAAACTACAACAACTGTGAGGTTATTGCAGTATCAGGTAATGTGGGACAGGCCGACGAGCTTGACGGTCTTGAAGAAAAGGCAATAAAAACAGGCGCATCAAAGCTTTATGTTCTTGACCTTACAGATGAATATGTTGACGACTATATAATTCCCTGCGTAAAAGCAGGCGCTATTTATGAGGATTATCTTTTGGGTACCAGCCACGCTCGTCCCTGTATTGCAAAGGGCCTTGTTGATATTGCTATTAAAGAGGGAGCAGATGCAATTTGTCATGGTTGCACTGGTAAGGGTAACGATCAGGTTCGTTTTGAGCTTACTGTTAAGCACTTTGCACCAAATATGCCTATAATTGCACCTTGGAGAGAGTGGGATATTAAATCTCGTGAAGAAGAAATTGAATATGCCGAGGCACACAATATTCCTCTAAAAATCAATCGCGAAACCAACTATTCAAAGGATAAGAACCTCTGGCACTTATCACATGAAGGTATGGACCTTGAAGATACCGGCAATGAACCAATGTATGATAAACCAGGTTTTCTTGAAATGGGTGTTTCACCAGCTATGGCACCTGACGAGCCTACATATGTAACGCTCGATTTTGAGCAGGGTGTACCGGTAGCAATCGACGGCGAAAAGATGAGCGCCAAAAACATCATTTTAAAGCTTAATGAGCTTGGTGGAAAAAATGGTATTGGTATTATCGACATTGTAGAAAACCGTCTTGTTGGTATGAAATGTCGTGGTGTTTATGAAACTCCAGGAGGTACAATCCTTTACCGCGCACACGAAGCGCTTGAGAGCATCTGCCTTGACAAAATGACCCTACACGAAAAACAACGACTTGCAATTACCTATGCAGAGCTTGTTTATAACGGTCAGTGGTTTACACCACTTCGTGAGGCTTTGGCAGCTTTTGTTGATAAAACTCAAGAAAAGGTTACAGGTACTGTTAAGCTTAAACTTTACAAGGGTAATATTATTAAAGCAGGCATTTGGAGTGACTATTCACTTTACAGCGAAGAAATCGCAACCTTTGGTGAAAGTGATTACGACCAAAAAGACAGCGCTGGCTTTATCAATCTTTATGGTCTACCTATCAAGGTTCAGGCTATGGTTGACGGTAAAAAATAATAAAAGGATTATTCTGCCCGACTTTGCGGTCGGGCAGTTAAGTGTATTATAGTATATTATGACTAATGTATTCATTGATGGAAGCGCCGGTACTACTGGACTGCGCATTTACGACAGATTAAGTGTAAGAGAGGATATTTCTCTTATAAGATTGCCTGAAAATTTAAGAAAAGACGATAATGCTCGTGCTGATGCAATTAACTCGGCTGATATAGTATTTTTATGCTTGCCTGATGATGCGGCGCGTCAAGCGGTAAATTTTGTAAAAAATGATAAAACCGCTATTATTGATACTTCAACTGCGCATCGTATAAGTGACGGATGGGTATACGGTTTTCCCGAGCTTACAGGCAAACGTGAGGCAATAATTAATTCAAAGCGCATCGCAAATCCAGGTTGCCACGCAAGTGGATTTATAGCACTTATTAAACCGCTTATTGAAGCAGGCGTGTTGGATGTTAATGCGGCTCTTAGTTGTTTTTCACTTACCGGTTATTCGGGTGGCGGCAAAAAAATGATTGCTGATTATGAGGCGCCTGATAAATCGGCTTTGATTAAAGCACCGCGCCAGTACGGACTTACCCAACACCACAAGCATTTAAAAGAAATGCAGGCTCTTACTGGTATTAACACCGCTCCTGCTTTTTGCCCAATAGTTGCCGATTTTTATAGCGGTATGGAGGTTACTGTAACGCTTTTTAAAAAAGATATTAAGTCAAGTTGCGACAATATAAAAGATATTTACAAAAATTACTATAAAGGTAAACTTGTTCACTTTGATGATTTGGCTGACGAGGGCGGATTTTTATCTGCGGCGGCATTTTCTGATAAAGACGATATGCAAATCAGTGTATTCGGTAACGACGAAAGAATAATTCTTACAGCCCGTTACGATAATCTTGGCAAAGGTGCTTCAGGTGCCGCAATACAAAATATGAACATCCTTATGGGTGTAGATGAAACTACAGGTTTGGTGTTTTAATAATGGAAATTAAGTTAATAAACGGCGGTGTGTGCGCGGCAGCTGGCTTTAAAGCGGCAGGTGTACACTGCGGTATTAGAAAAAATAAACTCAAAAAGGATTTAGCACTTATTGTAAGTGATACCTTATGTAATGCGGCAGCAGTTTATACTACTAATCTTGTAAAAGGCGCTCCGCTTACGGTTACAAAAAATCATATTGCCAATGGTAAGGCACAGGCTGTTATTTGCAATAGCGGTAACGCTAATACCTGCAATGCAAACGGAATAGAAATTGCCGAGAAAATGAGCGATTTGGTAGAAGATGCAATCGGTGTTAATTCAAATGACGTTGTTGTGGCTTCAACTGGTGTTATTGGTCAACCGCTTGATATTACACCAATAGCTGCAGGAATTCCTGTTTTGGCAGACAACCTTTCATACAATGGTAGTCAACACGCGGCAGAAGCTATTATGACAACCGATACTATAGATAAGCAAATTGCCGTTGAGTTTACTATAGGCGGTAAGGTATGCCGTATGGGTGGTATTGCTAAGGGTAGCGGTATGATTCATCCTAATATGGCAACAATGCTTGTGTTTATTACTACCGATGTGGCAATATCTTCGGGTATGCTACAAAAGGCATTATCGGGTGATATCCAAAATACATTTAATATGTTAAGTATTGACGGTGATACTTCTACCAATGATATGGTAACAGTACTTGCTAATGGTATGGCAGGTAATACAGAAATCACCGATGATGGTGAGGATTTTAAAATCTTTATGAAGGCGCTTAACACAGTAACTGTTAACCTGTGTCGCGTTATTGCAGGCGATGGTGAGGGCGCTACAAAGTTGCTTGAATGTAAGGTAAGCGGAGCTAATACTAAAGATACAGCAAAAACTGTTGCAAAAAGTGTTATTTGCTCAAGTTTACTTAAAGCAGCTATGTTTGGAGCCGATGCTAACTGGGGGCGTGTGCTTTGTGCAATAGGCTATAGTGGAGCCGAGGTTGACGTTACAAAAATTGATGTTTCATTTATTTCAAGCAAGGGTGAAATTCTTGTATGCAATAATGGAGCAGGGGTTGAATTTTCAGAAGAAAAGGCAAAAGAAATTTTGCTTGAAAAAGAAATTGTTATTGATATAAAACTAAATGACGGTGAGTTTTCATCAACCGCTTGGGGTTGCGACCTCACTTATGATTATGTAAAAATTAATGGAGATTACAGAACCTAAGGAGAATAATATGGATAACCATTTTTCTAATGCAGAACGCGCTGAGGTGCTTACTCAAGCGCTTCCATATATTAAAAAACATACCAACGAAATCG